>JBDRNN010000260.1:0-2698 GCA_043811145.1 Candidatus Bathyarchaeota archaeon | reverse complement strand
TATGATTTTTCGCATAGGTTCGCGTACGTGTTTATGTTCGGGGAGGCGTTGGTCGAAGTAGTAGCACCACATGTTGGAGTCTACGAATATCATTTCTGATTCACTTGTTTTTCTGTAGGTTCCCACATTTTTTTGAGTTTTTGGGGATCGATGGTTGGGGTATCTTCTGTGATGCAGCCCTCCAGTTCTTTAATGAATTCTTCAGGTGAAATTGGGGGCATAATGATAATGTGCTCTTTTTCTATTTTCAGTCGAGCCTTTCCTCCGGCTTGTAACCCGGTCTTGTCGCGAATCTTTTTTGGTATTAAAACTCTGCCTTTGTTGTCAATAGTCAATTCTTCAGTGCTCATTTTTCCCACTAATATTATTCCCACTGTGGGAAAATATAAACTTTGCTACAATGGCGATGGCAACCAAGTTGTATTCTGCGGGTCTTGGAACTCGTCTGTTTCCGGCTACGAAGGAGCAGCCTAAGGAGATGCTTCCAATTTTTGCTAAAAATTCTAACGGCGGCATGTCGGTGAAACCGTGGTGCAGCTGGTTTTTGAGCAGTTGTATGACGCTGGGCTTAGGGAGTTTTGTTATATTGTGGGCAGAGGAAAAAGAGGAATAGAAGATCATTTCACGCCTGATGCTATTTGTGTCAAGAATCTTGAGGGGATGGGAAGGAATGGTCAAGCTACTGATCTGGAGAAATTTTATGAGAAACTCAAAGTCCACGATTATGTGGGTTAATCAGCCAGAGGCTAAAGGTTTTGGTAACGCAGTTTTGATGTCTCAGCCGTTTGTTCAGAATGAGGTTTGTTTGGTTCATGCTGGAGACAGTTGCATTATCTCCAAAGATATGGATTACGTTAAGAAGCTATTAGACACTTATGAACGGTTTAACGCTGATGCTGCGTTCATTGTCTTAGAGATTGAAAATCCCAAGCATTATGGAATCGTTGAAGGGAAAGAAGTGGAGCCCGGAGTTTTGAAGGTGAAGTCGGTTGTTGAGAAGCCAGAGAAGCCGGCTACCAATTTGGCGATTATGGCGATGTATGTTTTTCATCCGGTGATTTTTAAAGCGTTAGAGGCAACTAAGCCCGGGAAATACGGGGAGATACAATTAACGGATGCGATTCAGAAGCTTATCGAGGGGGGATTAAAGGTGTATGCGGTTAAGTTGGAAAATGGTTATTCGCATTTGGATATTGGCAGCCCTGAAAGATATTGGGAAGCTTTAGAACTTTCTTATCAGCGTTTTTGCAGAGAGAACAGAAAATGAATGAATTGTGGTGGTTGAGTTTTGGAAATTGTTGAAGAAGATGTTAATTCGCTTGTCAGAGGTTTAGACGAAGAGGGAATTAGTTTTAATGGAAAGTCAGTTCTTGTGACTGGGGGTGCGGGTTTTCTTGGTTCTTGGATATGTGATGTTTTGGTTAAGCAAGATGCGCAGGTGATCTGCATTGACAATTTTAGTAGCGGACAAAAGAAAAACATTGAGCATCTAATAGGAAAGAACAACTTCAGATTTATTGAACATGATATTTCTCAGCCCATATTTTTTGACGAGAAAATAGATATAGTGATGAATCTTGCGAGTAGGGCTTCTCCTTTTGAGTTTGCTAGGTTTCCGATCCAAATTTTGAAGGCTAACACTCTAGGAACTTGGGTTACATTGGGGATAGCTAAGGAACATAAGGCTAGGCTAGTTTATGCTTCTACGAGCGAGATTTATGGAGATCCAGATCCAAAGTACGTTCCCACACCAGAGACGTATAATGGTAATGTTAATCCTGTTGGACCCAGATCATGCTACGATGAAGCAAAGAGGGCAGGTGAAGCCTTTGTTACTGCCATTAGGATTCAGCATGGGCTAGACACTCGGACCGTGAGAATATTCAATACTTATGGTCCTAGGATGCGTCCTGGTGATCTTTATGGAAGAGTTGTACCTCGCTTTATTGATCAGTCGATTAATGGTCATCCAGTAACGGTTTTTGGGGATGGAACTCAGACGAGGTCTTTCACCTATGTGACAGACTTAGTGGAGGGCATATTGAAGATGGCGTATTTGCCTGAGGCTTCTGGAAAGGTAATTAATCTTGGGAGTAACTTAGAGACGCAAATTATTGATTTGGCAAAAATTATTCTCAAGTTAACAGGTTCAGAGTCTGAGATTGAGTTTCATCCTTTACCCGTTGATGATCCGAAAAGGAGAAGCCCGAATGTATCAAGAGCGAAAAAGCTGTTAAGATGGAAAACAAAAAACAGCCTAGATGAGGGACTTCTGAAAACAATAAAATGGTTTTTGGAAAACAAAAATTAGAGAAGAATGAAGTGTTTCTCTTTTTCTAATTGAATCACTGGGAAATCGCTGATTTTCTGATTCTATTATCTATGCTTGGGATTTGTTTGATGATGTTTGGGTTTTCGGGAATTTTTCTTTTCTTAAACCCTTCTATTTTGTTTGTGGTTTCAGTATTATTTTCTTGCTTTTTTGCCTTAATCTTTGCACTAATAGATCTTAAAAGGGATCATGCAGTAGACTAAGAACTTTTCAAATCATCCAGAAGAGGTTTAGAGTCTATAGGCGGCGGGTTCTTGTACTTTATTCCTATTATTGACAGAGAAAATAGGGCAGTATAAAACAGGCTTGGGAAAATCAACAAGAACGGAAGGATATAGGCGGAATCAATTTGACCAAGTAATAGGG
>JBDRNN010000259.1:0-6677 GCA_043811145.1 Candidatus Bathyarchaeota archaeon | reverse complement strand
TTATATTATATATAATTAGTTGATAATTATAAAAAAGAGGACAATGGCTACTTTAAATCCAATAAAGAATACAAACAAGTTAGCAAAAAAAGCACAAAAATTTTCTTATGCGAAAATCAATATGATTTTATTAATTTCTATTTTAGTTTTATTAACAGGTTCAATTGTTTATTCAATTGTTCTTGGTGGACAAGTAAGTAATATTCAAAAAACCTATAAAACAGATTATGTTTTTGGAGGAAAATCTGGTGGAGGAGGACAAGCAGGAGAAAGTTTAATTTCTTATTTAGGAGATAATATTTTTTTAGGAGATGATATTGAAGGAAATACAATTTCAGATACAACTTCATATCCAGGATATGAATGTTATACATTATGTGTTAATAGTACAGAGGAAGAATGTGAAGAAGACGAATGCATAGATTCTGGTGGACAATGTACTTATGACGAAGATTGTTGTGAAGGTTGTTGTAAAGATATGGGAACAGCTGGATTTTATTGTACAGATGAACAATATTGTGAAGAAGATGAATGTGTACAAAATGGACTAAGTTGTCAAACAAGTGCAGATTGTTGTTATGAATCAGAATGCGTAGACGGAATGTGTTGCGATGATGGAGATTATTTAGCAATTTGTGAAACTAATAGTGATTGTTGTTCTGATTGTTGTTTATTAATGGGAGATCATAATGAGTGTAGATTTGCAGAAGAGTGTGATGCTTGTGTTCAAGAAGGAATAAGTTGTGTATATGACAATGATTGTTGTGAAGGAGCATGTACTAATGGAATCTGTGGAGAAGAACAATGTCAACAAGCTCAACAAAGTTGTCAAACAAATGAAGATTGTTGTGATGATTTAAATTGTGATAATGGAGTGTGTTGTGAAGGATTACCTTATTTGGGAAGTTGTTCTGTAAATGAAGATTGTTGTTCAGGTTGTTGTAATGGTTATGAATGTAGAATGGAAATGGAATGTCCTGATTGTCAAGAATGGGGAGGAGCATGTTTCAGAGAGGAAGATTGTTGTGAAGCTGCTTATCCTGAATTATCTTGTAATTTAAATACAAATGAATGTGAATATTGTGGAGAATTACAATCTCTTTGTGGACAAGGTTATCCTGATTGTTGTTCTGGATATCAATGTAATCCACAAACAAATATGTGTGATTATTTGGTTGTTTAAGAATTCTGAAAATTTATAAGTAAATTACTTGAGAGTAATTTGTAGCTATTAAAATATTTTTCTAGAAATAAAAAAATGAAGAACATCATAAAAAGAAACATATAAAGTGTGCTTGCTATTATCTTAACTTCTCTTATTGTAAAATAGTTTTAGGCTTTTAGTTGTTGGATGCTGAATATCTCGTTGCCTCAATACTTACACATCAACTCTATCAACGCCATCTTCTATGGCGGCCTTTACTTGTCTATTTTTGCGGTTTGCTTCGAGCTTAGATGCTTTCAGCTCTTATCAATTAGAGCGTAGCTTCGCTGCGTGCTTTATAAAAACAACAGCTTCACCAGTGGCTCCCAAAGCACGTTCCTCTCGTACTAGAGCTTTGTTCCACTAAGACAAGAACACACCTAGCAGATATCAAACAAACTGTCTCACGACGTTCTTAACCCAGCTAACGATCCCTTTTAATGCGTGAACTCCGACACCCTTGGCTGCTTGTGCACAGCCAGGATAGGAAGAGCCGACAGCGATGTACCAAACCGCCCCGTCAATATGGACTATCGGGGGCGACAAGCCTGTTATCCTTGGGGTACCTTTTCTGTCATCCTCAAACCCCACTAATGAGTTTTGAGGGTTCGCTGAGCCACACTTTCATGTCTGCAACTCTCTCTATGCGAGTCACAGTCAGACAAGCTTTTGCCTCTACACTCTCCTCTAAGTTTCCAACTTAGATGAGCTTGTCTTTGGGCCCTACAGATATCTTTTCTGCAGGGTGCCGCCCCAGCCAAACTACCCGCCTGCTGTTGTCCATTTCTTTTCAAAAAGGTAAGTATTTTCCTACCGAATAGCTAGTGTTACATTGTCGATCTGCTTAGCCGAAGCATCGCTTCATCTCTCCTAGCTACGCTATGTACTCAACAAAAAAACACAGCAACAAGTTGTAGTAAAGGTCCACAAGGTCTCCGCTTCCCACTAGGTATCTCCGGCTCGTTCACCGGAAAAGTATGTTCGGAAGCTTGCTAGTAGGGACAGTGACAACCTCGTTAAACCATTCATGCAAGTCACCATTCAGATGACAAGGTATTACGCTCAAATCTGTTATTCTGAATCATTAAGATTCAACTCATTATGTCGCCATAATGTTCGGACTATATCTTCACATTTCTATGTGTCGAGCGTGTAGTCTCTGAGGATTCTAGAATTAATTCTAGTCTTTCCTGCGGATTGTCTGCACCTTAAAATTTTTACTTTCGATTTCTCGATGAGTATTTAAGGATTCTCAGATGTTCCCGCATATAGCTCGATTTTCTCCCATGGGTTTTTTCTATTTATCTTAACTATTGTGGCTTGGAGCATTTTTTATTTTAAAAAATGTAAAGCAGTATAATTTCCACCTTAAGAGCCTCAAAGTTAGGCCCGCCGTTTGATGGACCTTAGCTCCCTTGAAAAGGAGTTTTAGACACCACCACTGGGCAGGTCTCACCAAGCATTCGCGTCCTTTCGGAATAGCGCTTGGCTACGTTTTTGATAAACAGTCGGGCCGTCCTTGTTATTGAAACCTACAAATGCATTTTATAATTTCTAACACAAACATAGGCATCCCTTCAACCGAAGTTACAGGACTAAATTGCCGAATTCCCTTACCAGCATTAAGCTTGCAGGTCTTGGCCTTCTAAGCCAGAGCACTAGTGCAGGTTCTTGGTACGGATGTTTAATTTTTTCACAATATTTTTTTACGAATTCCAGGAGTCAGCAAACTTTCGTTAACTTAATTCAAAAACTTCTAATGATTACCATGTTCCATTTTTTTCTTAAACTAAATGTCTTTGCAGATACATTTTGCTTATCCCGAAATGTTGATATTGCTTTAACAAAATTAAACAGCATAGGAATATTAACCTATTAACCATTCCCGCAACTCAGTTAAGGTTGCAGTTAGGACCGGCTAACCCTCGATTAATCGATATTGTCGAGGAACCCTTACTCTTAAGACCCTTATGACTCTCACATAAGTAAGATCCTACTATTGCCAGGATTCTCAATACTACTAGGTCCACACTTTCTCTTGAAAATGCTTCTGTCCTCGCAGTACGCCTGTCTACTCGAGTTCTCTAAAAGAGAACCGCCAAGGTATCGGTAATTTGCTTAGCCCCGTCAATCTTAGATGCCCTGAATCTCGATAGGTGAGCTGTTACGCTTTCTTTAAAGGGTGGCTGCTTCTGAGCCCACCTCCCCACTGTCTTAGATTCAAGACGCTCTTTAAAACACTTAGCAAATATTTAAGGACCTTAACCTTGGTCTCCGTTGTTCTGGTCTCGGACTAGAACCTTACGCCCCAGCCCTATTTCCCCCTACTTATTGTTAACAAGTTCGGAGTTGGAGAGAACATCGACGGAATATTCCGCCTGCATGTTCATTCCGTAGCTCTACCTCATTAACCAACATTGCAAGGAGACTATACGTAGGTATATTTCGACAGGAACCAGCCATATCCAAGCTAGATTAGCTTTTCACCCCTACTCGTAAGTCATCTAAGCACTTGCACGTAGCACTAGTTCAGACCTCCACCCTTCGTTAGAAAGGCTTCATCTTGCTCACGAGTAGATCGCCTGGTTTCAGGTTTAAGCAAAGTGACTAACCAATTTTCACAGGTTGTTATAAAACATTGCTTTCGCTTTGGCTACATTTCTTCAATTTAACCTTGCCACTTAACTTAACTCCCTGGCCCGTTTTTCAAAACGTACGTTACAACCCCGTAGGGCAGTAACAACCTATAACTATAAGATTTCAGGTCTTTTGACTCCTTATCAAAGGTTCTTTTCAGCTTTCCTTCACAGTACTACTTTGCTATCGGACTTGAAGTTATATTTAAAGTTAGCACTTAGTTGTGCCATATTCGTACATCCTATTCAAGATGCACTACTCTTGATATGCGCAGAAATAAATTTCTGGCATGCCAAAATCCGAAGATTTTAGCACAAGAAATTTCCATAAACACGCTATCTACAGGGCTATCACCTTCTATAGCTTTTCTTTCCAGAAAAATTCGATTTTGTGTTCCCAGGAATACTCTTGTCAACACCACATCTCCTCTAACTTTCATTAGAGGATTCAGTTTGCCTTATTCCCTTTTCGCTCGCTGTTAGTAAGGGAATCGTTATTTATTTTCTTTTCCTTCTGGTACTAAGATGTTTCAATTCCCAGAGTATGTTCTTACATTACGTTGCCATAATGCAAGTGTAAAGTGTTTCACATTCGGATATCATAGGATCAAAGGATGCTTGCACCTCCCCTATGCTTATCGCAGCTTGCCACGTCCTTCTTCACACTTCAAACCAAGCCATCCGTCTTATAGTATACAATTATCTTATCTTACATAAAGTCAAGATTTTTGCAAGCTATTTACTTGTTTCTTTTTATGATGTTTCATTAACTATGTTAAAAAAATCCAAAAAGGATTTTTCGATATGCATAAAATAAAATTTCTATGCATTAGTCTCAACTCAGCATAATATCGTCGATATTACGCGTCATTTGTTATTTTTTTCATCAATGAGATGAATATGATTTAATGGTTATGATTTTGCAGAAAACCAATATGGACCTGCCGGGAATCGAACCCGGAGTTTCTGCCTATCTTGTACTCTGATGAGTAAGTGTTGCAAGGGCAGCGCTATACCGTTAAGCCACAGGCCCAATAATAAATTTACAATTTGATTGTTTATAAAACTTATTAATGTGTGGGTTAACAAGAAGTTTCTGTTATTTCTGTAGTTACTAATTTAAAAAATTTATTTGAAAACAATTTTGTTTTCAATAGATTAAAAATTGTTTACAATTTTTAAAAAATTTATAGGAGGTGATCCATCCGCAGGTTCCCCTACGGATACCTTGTGACGACTTAACCTACCTTGTCATGCTAAAGTTTTTCATTTGCTAATTCAAAGAATCAACTCAAGCTTCACCAAAACATAACTCGGTTGGTTTGACGGGCAGTGTGTGCAAGGAGCAGGGACATTATTCACCGGATATTGATAATATCCGATTACTAGGGATTCCATTGTCATGAGGTTGGGTTGCAAACCTCAATCGAGACTAGGATAAAATTTAGGGGATTAGCTTTACTTTTCAGTATTGCATCCCATTGTTTTTACCATTGACGCGCGCGTGTAGCCCAGGGGATTAGGTGCGTACTCACCTATCGTTGCCCGTACCTTCCTCTCCCTTGCGGAAGCAGTCTGTGTAGTGTGCTCCATTACCTGGTAGCAACAACACATACGGGTCTCGCCTGTTACCTGATTTAACAGATCATCTCACGACACAGGCTGACGACGGCCATGCACATCCGCTCAGCGTGTCAGGTAAGCCCTTCAGACTGACCTTCATTCTGCTGTCGCTCCTGGTGAGGTTCACGGTGTGGAATCTAATTGAACCGCACGCGATCACCCCTTGTAGTGCTCCCCCGCCAATTCCTTTAAGTTTCGATCTTGCGACTATACTCCCCAGGTAGCCAACTTCCGCCTTCGCTTCAGCACTGCAATCTCTCGAAGAGATTACAATGTTTAGTTGGCAGCGTTTACAGCCAGGACTACACGGGTATCTAATCCGTTTTGCGCCCCTGGCCTTCATCCCTCACTGTCAGATTTGTTCTCGTAACGTGCCTTCGCCATCGTTAGTCCGAATAGGATTAAAGTATTTTACCACTACCCTATCTGTACTCATTACGTCTCCCAATCTCTAGTCTTGTAGTATCTTATGCATTTCCTCTGTTAAGCAGAGGTATTTAACATAGGACTTTCAAAACAAGCTACGGATGTTTTAGACCCAGTAAAAATGAGTCCCACTTGGGCCGTCGGGATTACCGCGGCTGCTGGCACCGATCTTGCCCAGCCCTTATTCCTCTAGCTTTTTACACTAGATAAAAGTTTGAATTATAATTCAAACACTCAAGATTCCTCTATCACACTTGCGTGCATTGTAGAAGTTTCTCGCCTGCTGCACTCCGTAGAGCTAGGACTAGTGTCTCAGAGTCCTTCTGGGGGCTCCGCCTCTCAGCGCCCCTATGGATCATTGCCTTGGTGGGCCATTACCCCGCCAACAAGCTAATCCACCGCAGCCCCATCCTTAGTCGTCGGAACTTTAAGTGAAAATATTTTTCAATAATCATCACATATCTAGTATTATCCTCAGTTTCCCGAGGTTATTCTAGAACTAAGGGCAGGTTAGCTACGTGTTACTCAGCAGTTTGCCCTGTCTTACGACAGTAACTTACATGGCTTAGTAGAATCTTGATAGCAGCACTCTCCAGCAGGATAAACTGGAATTATGGAAATAGTCTTTAAACTTCCTTTAGAATTTTTGGTTTGTCAAATGTTGCCGTTTCTAAACCCTTACAACATCATACCTTAACGTATAAAAATAATGGTATTTTATTAAGGCACTCATTATAACCATTTTGATAAAAAATTGAGCGAAATTGGATTTATAAATGTTTTGACGT
>JBDRNN010000258.1:0-2508 GCA_043811145.1 Candidatus Bathyarchaeota archaeon | reverse complement strand
GCTTTTATTGAGGCTGTAAACGAGATTGGGCGTGAATATAAAGATCGGATTTACAAGGAGTTTCTTGGTATTGAACCCCCGCCTGATGCTTATGATGTAACGTTATGATTCTCATGGAGCAATTAATAGATATCAGGAGAGTCTCATAATAGTGTTTTATAGGGTCAAAGCTTATTTTGTTTAACCCTATCTTCTGATTGAAAACTGACCTTTTTCCCCGGGGAAGCAGACTCTGAGGATGCTGTATCCCTCTTGTTCCTGCATGTGCTCAATTATTCGTTGCAGTACGTTCCCCTCCCAAAACCAATCATCAGTTTTATCCCATTGCTTCATATGTAATCCCCTAACGCCTAATATTCGTGAGCTCGATTATCTGAGAAACAAATATACTTTATCGGTATAGTGATATTAGCTTTAATAAATTCAATAAAAGCCTTCTCTTCTTCAGAAGGTTCGGCGGGGCCAACTATCGCGAGTTCAGGAGTGTTTCGGGTTGAACAATAGTTGTAGCAGTAGTGAACGAGCTGTCCCAGTGCCGCCCGCATGCATTGAATGACCGAATTATAGGGCTTGATTTCATAAAGCGTCGATTTACCACTCTGTTCCAGAATAATATCTACGTATTCCTTTTCGAGTTTCAGATTGTTTTTTCCATGAACATTGCACAGATACCGGTAGAATGTTTTTTGAAGAATGTTGTGTGCAGCATCCGCAACGTATGGCTGACTTCCTTTGCGTGATTGTTGGTCAGTGTTAAGAGATGGGTCATCACTTTGAGGATCGACTATGTTCAATGCTTGTACGTTTAGCTGGAATATCTCCCCGATATGATCCTGGTTCGAGAGTTTGTGGATGGTGCGACCATAGCCCCCGCGCTTAAACTCCAGAATCTTCGGGATATCGATAAAGTCAACGTTTATGGTGTGGCCGAGCAATTTCCTGTCATGACCGTAAACGGCGCTGTCTCTCTCTGTTACGATGGCAAATCCCCTGATGGATAAGTAGGGCTGTTTGCCCAAAGGTGAGCCAGAGTCTTTAATTGCGATGACATCGCCGGGCTTGAGACGCAGGAAATACCTGAGCGTGTTATAACATTTCGGCGGCTCTCCCGCATCAGACAGGTAATCGATAATTTCACTTTCAGGTTTTCCATAAAACCGTTTTAAGCTCTTTTCCCCGAACCAACCGACGCTGACCACTCCTTTTTCCTGCATTGCAGGGTACATATCGACCCAGTTGTTCTTGCCCTCTTCGTATTTTGAACCGAGAATGTAGTAACTAGTCACCATTGTATCTCTCCCTCACCACTCGCTTGATGATATGTTCCTGAATTCCTCAAACCTTCTCGTTTCAAAGTTTCAAAGAAATCCTTTCCTCAAATGCCTGTTCTCGCCAAGCAGTTCGGCTATGATTAACTAATGACTGAAGTAATTTACCTCCAATCAACAAATTGGCCCTTTTTGCTTTTCTTCGATTTACTCATTAATTAATCTGTGTGTTCCCACTATATATTTAAGAAGACCTTTTCGTTATGGAAATTATACACCCCCTCATCGAAGCTAAACAAGAAATATTCCTTGTGGAGTACTATTTGCCGGCTGGAATAAGATTGAACATTCTGACATTCGTGTGACATTCTGGAATTCAAACATCATACTACTTGGTTCTAGTCAAATGGCTCCGTTTTTTTAGTTCATTTCAACTGTTGGTGTCCAGCGGCGGGCGGCCCCATGTCTCAATGTCCTTGGCTCTCAAAATAACAGACAGATACGGGACCACCCCCGATGCTATCGGAAGTCCCATCATACATCATCCAGGGTTTTGGCCAAGGGGCGGGGGACCATAGAATAAGGTCACAATGTCCGCAGTTGCATCCGCTGTCTCGTTCATATATACTTTGGCATAACCTGCGGAGCATTTGAACTCGACGGCGTTTCGCCGATCGTGCCCAGCGATGGGCCCAAATAGCGTTATACACTGTCTCCTCTTCCTTCAGCCTGCTCTGCATGGCTTTCGGTTGGAATTGCTCCGCAGGTTAATAATATGCAGATGGGTCATTGAATCTGTGTTGGCTGAACGGTGATTACTATGCCACATGTTTCTGGCCATATTCGCCCCGAATGGGACACAATTAGCCAAACGGAATTCAGAAATTCGTTTAAGCAGCTCAATAACCTGCACGACCTCGCTGCTTTTTGGAATGTTGCGCCGCACCAGCTTAGCTATTATGCGTTCCACGTAGATAAGAAGAGGGCATATTATACGTTTAACATTCCTAGGCGTAACGGCGGACAAAGAACCATAGAAGCCCCCGGTCGCACTCTAAAGTACATTCAGCGTCTCATTCACGAGTCATTAACCTGCGTCTATGGCCCCCATCCCGCGGTACACGGCTTTCGAAAAGGTCGATCAATAGTATCAAATGCGAAAAAGCACACAGGTAAACAATATGTGTTAAATGTAGATTTGGCAGACTTCTTCCCGAGCATTACCCGGAAAAGAATCTAC
>JBDRNN010000257.1:0-7006 GCA_043811145.1 Candidatus Bathyarchaeota archaeon | reverse complement strand
TTGTTCAATTCGACCTGAATATCTTTCTCCAGAAGAGGCATACCTGAAGGAAGTCCATCAACGATGATGCCTACGCACCTACCGTGACTTTCCCCGAAACTTGTGATTACAAACTTTTTACCTAGAGAATTAGCTGACAGTGTTAACACTCACTCCTAAAGTCCCTAAATCTTTAAAGAAATCTGGATAAGATTTATTTACACACTCAGCATTAAAAATTGTTGTTTTACCCTCAGCCCCAATTGCAGCTACAGCAGACGCCATTGCAATTCGATGGTCATTATGAGGATTTATAGTTGTGCCCTTAAGGATACAGGGTCCCTTCACTGTTAAACCATCCTTCATCTCTAAAACATCTGCACCCATTTTCTTAAGCTCTGAGGCAGTGGAAGCTAACCGATCAGATTCCTTAATGCGGAGTCTTTCAGCATTTGTGATTCTAGTTGTCCCAACCGCATAGCAGGCTATTGTGGCAATAATTGGAATAAGATCAGGAATGTTTTGGGCATCAATTTCGATGGCCTCCAAATTTCCTTCCAACACTTCAACCGAATCATTTTTTACCTGCATTTTTACGCCCATTTTTTTTAGGATGTTTAGAAACTCAAGATCAGGTTGATTTTTTAATTGAGTGTTCAAGTTTGTTACTTTCACATGTGAATTAGATACAAGCGCAGCCGCGATTAAAAAGGCTGCAGACGAGAAGTCACCAATTACCTTGTGGTTACATGGTGCGTAGACTTGGAGCCCTGAAACAGAATATTTCCGGTAGTCTTCTGATACACGTACCGTGATTCCATGTTTTTCTATTATGTGAAGCGAAAGATCCACGTAAGGCCGAGATTCCAATCTTGTTGTTAATTTGATTTCAGTGTTTTTTCTAGCAAGGGGAGATGAAAGCAACAATCCTGTAATAAATTGAGAACTCATATCGCCAACCAAAGACGTTTTCCCACCTTCAATCCCACCTCCATAAACAACAACGGGTGGAAAACCCGCATTAGAAGTACAATGAACACCCAAAGGAATAAGAGAGTCAATAAGAGGACCTACGGGTCTCTTTAATAACCCATAACTTCCGGTTAGAACCGTTGTACCTCTGACAAGAGCTGTCACGGGCGTCATGAATCGCATGGTTGAAGCCGAATCTCCACAATCAAGGGGTTTATTTGGGGCCGCAAGTTCATGGGCCCCATTAATTACTAAATGGTTACCCTTTTTTTCTATCAAAACTCCAAGGGATTGACAAGCTTTTATCGTGGCGAGGATGTCATCTGAGATGAGGGGATCGATTAATTCGGATTTTCCGTCAGATAAGGCAGATGCAATTACGGCCCGGTGCGTATAGCTTTTAGAGGGGGGTGCAACGATACTTCCTTCAATTTTTTCTGTTGCCGAGATTGTTACCTTAAAGGCTATTCCCTCTTTAGAACATGAGCTTTCACCGAATTCATCTTCGTTTTAATTACACGTCCTTCATACCGACGCCAAAGGCGTATAACGTCATTAACTTTCTCATCGCTAACAACTGCCACGGTAGCAGGTCCTTTACCACTGAGGCCCGAGGCTATGGCTCCAGCTTCCAAGGCATCTACGGCTAGCGTAGGGTCATAACCCAAAGCAGCAGAGTAAAGCATCCCATTTAATGTAAGCGCCGCCCAATAGTTACCTGAAAGCGCCTCCTGAAAAGCAAGTTCAACTTGTGGAGCGATTAACCTCATTCGTTCAACATTTGAAGTAGCTGTATAAACTTTTTTAGAGGGAAGTTGAAATACGACGTTGTATTTTCGCTTAGGCGCATATTTTTTCAGGATTTTTCGTTTAACATTGTGAGTTATGACCATATTTCCAAAGTATGAGGCACAAACGTCATCGTAAGCACCGGTAATAGTGGTTTTTGCATCCATAGCTGAGTCCACACTTAGAGCTAAAATAACAGAATCCTCAATTTTTTTCCCTAAGGCAGCTGCAGTGGCCAGTACCAATGCGTTTGCGGCAGCACTACTACTTTTTAGTCCTCGAGCAACTGGAATTTCAGACTCGGTCTCAGCTACTGCTCCAAATTTCTTGTCGGCATTAAAATATCGCAGAACCCTTAAAACAGTCTTTTCGATTAGGTTAGTGCTCTCTTCAGGCTCAGCGATTATCCTACCTTTGACAGCCCCTATGTCCAGAGTTAGCTCAACTTTGGCGACAGTTTTAAGGTCAACTCCAAACGCAGCTCCACGACCTATGGCAATAGCATTCACTACTGTGGCTGCACCATGCGCCATAGCTTCGCCATAACCTGCCATTTTAAATTCACTTCAGTTTGTTCATCAATGCGCTCGACATTACTCCAATAGGAGGCTTTGTCCCGAACCAAATTTCGAAAGACTTTACCCCTTGATGTAGTAACATATTAATGCCGCTGATGGTTTTTGCTCCCCTTTGCTTTGCCGCTCTCAAAAGTTTAGTTTCCAAGGGGTTATAAACTGCGTCAAATACCGTTAAATTGGGTCGTAAGAACTTGCTCTTAACGGGAGTTGTATTAACCCGTGGATACATTCCCATAGATGTAGCATTAATCAAAATATCTGCATCAAGCAACTCCTTTACAAGAATGTTATCACTCAGAACTTTTCCTTCAACATGCAAACTAAACTTCTGACTTATCCTTTTCGCTAATTCCTTTGCTTTTATTTCAGTTCGGTTTAGTATAGTAAAACGCTCACTGACCGGAGCTAAAGTGTAACCGATGGCTCTGGCGGCTCCACCAGCACCAATCAAAACAATTTTTTTATTGTAAGGGTTAGCACCCGCTTGCGTTAAGGCCGTTAAAGCTCCGTCACCATCAGTATTATATCCTACAAGTTTCCCATTGCTGTTCTTTACAGTATTAACGGAACCAATTTGTTTAGCTAACATATCAACCCGATCCAACAAAGCAATGATACGTATTTTATGGGGAATAGTTACGTTGAACCCATCGATGTTAAGTGCTTTTATTCCTTCAATCGCATTCACTAAATCTTTGGAATAAATCTTAAAAGCCAGATATACACACTTCATCCCAAGTTTTTTAAAAGCAGCATTATGCATTGGCGGACTTAACGAATGCTCAATCGGGTTGCCAATAATAGCATATGTTCTCGTTTTTCCTTCAATTTCCAATGCTGTACCCCATCAATCCAAAAATTTTACGCATCGCAATCGCGTTTAATTGTCCAGAAGCTGATTCTCTTCCTCTTTGAATGGAAGCATAAGTGAAGGCTGCACCAAAAAGAGGCGTTAAAAGTCTCGAAGGGATTCCCATCGTCCCCATACAGAAACATACTATTGGCACTTTTTTTGAAGCATGAGTAACAAATTCTAAACACGTTAAATTATCTAGACGCCTTTTTGCCGTTGTTACTATTTTGCAAACTTCAGCACCGACCTTAATCTCATTTTTGAGTATTTTCGAGAGATTTATGAGAGAGGGAGTTGAATTGAAATCATGAAAAGAAACTATTGCCTTTGAGCCTGAGGCTTTAATGTTCTTGATTACCTTTTCTACGTCCCGAGTTGCCAGCTCAACATCCACGTAGTCAAACCCAGAGTTTGCAGCACATATAAGAGTGTTGAGTCTTTCAGTCTCAGCTATTTTGGTTACTCCTCCTTCGCCTGCAAGCCTATTAGTCGCAATTAGAGGTAACTTAGTTAATTTTCTAACAACAGAAGTATCCAGCTTATTCATCAAATAATCAAATCTAATTTCAATTAGATCGGTACTTACTTCTTCAGCTCTCTTGATCATCTTTTTTAGAGCTTGAAAGTTCTTTGCAGTTATCACCACGCATATTTTTGTATTCACCGTTCAATCACAGTCTCCTCTTTCACAAGCATTCCAAAGTGTCTTCCACCAGTCTGAAAATGCGTTAAGACTTCCTGTCCTGGTTTGAGATCAGCCACAGAGATAGATCCCTTTTTTGTAACCAATCTAATAGTTTCTGCATTCTGGACTATTGTTTTAATATGCTTCCCACAAATCACCGCCTCAACTAACATTAGCGGCCGTTTCTCTATTTTTACTCGCCCAATAATACTAGTGCGTTGATTTCCATTACGGTCAGTGATTAATACCTCGTCTCCAACCTTCAACTCTGATAGGTAGTGGGTTTTATTACCCGGCGCCAAAGCATAAAGAGAAATAGCACCCACATTCACTCTAAATGGCCTGGCTTCAACATGCGGATTCTCATAAACTTCAGCTTGAACAAGGAAGAGACCTGAAGACTGACAACCGGATAGAATGCCTTCACCATGCGTCATAAGATCGCAAGTATCTATGCAAGCTCTTGCACCAGGCCCCAATTGTTTAACAGCTGTGATCTTCGCTAGAGCCAAATCGATCTTAAGACCGCCTTCAACTTCTTCCTTTCTAGTTTTAACAGAGTCCAAAATTGCACGAGATACAAGGATATCGCTAGGAATCGCGGTTTTTAAAACCACACCATCAGCCCCCAACTCCAAGGTTTCTAATGCAAGTTTAGCCTCTTGGGGGCTTGAAACCTCGGCCAATAGTTTACTTCGTCCATGAACCTTAGCTATCAGGTTCTCGAGGGGGATAATTTTCCAGTTTGGACAGTTTACGATCAGATAGTCAATTCCATACCTTGCTGCTTCAGAAACCTTTTCCTCATCTGCCTTTCGCTTAACAGTAAGCCTTACACAGAGAAGCTTGCCCGTCTTTTTCAAACGTTTAATTTCATCCTTGGTCAACTTTTCCAGCATCTGAACTTCACTACCTCTTATGCTGGAAGCAACCCTTACTCCGAGTGACCTAGCTATCTTAGAAGTCTCACGATCAATTATCGCAGTTGCCGAAATGGTTGCAAGTTTTTTTAGGAGGATTTTCTTGGTTTTAGTCGGCAACGATTTCGGGATTTCAACCCATAATTCTCTCATAACATTCCGCCTAGGACCTTCAAGGCCTCCTCAACGGTTGCTTTCTTATGAACTATCGCTGAAAGAGCTTTGACCATATTTTGAGGATTAGCGTGCTGAAAAACATTTCTTCCTATAGATATTCCCGCGCCACCGACTTGAACAGATTGGTAAACCATTTCCAGCAGTTCGTTGTCTGTTTTAGTTTTAGGGCCACCCGCAACTATAACGGGAACAGGACAACTTTGTACAACTTCTTTGAACGATTCAGGGCTACCGGTGTAACTGGTTTTAATTACATCTGCTCCAAGCTCAGCTCCTAGCCTTGCAGCATGTTTCACAAGCTCGGGATCATGCTCATTTTGAATATTTGGGCCACGAGGATACATCATCGCCAACAATGGAACTCCAAACTTTTCACATTCTCCGGCGATTTTTCCCATATCACTCAACATGTTTGGCTCTTGCGGAGAACCTACATTCACATGAATGGATACTGCATCAGCACCAAGATGTATTGCTTCTTCAAGATCGCATACTTGAACTTTCCAATTGGGATCCAGTCCAATTTTTGTACTGGCAGACATATGAACAATAAGACCCATTCTGCTTATCCTAATGTTTTGGGCTATACCTTTGTGAACTACTATAGCATCGGCTCTTCCTAGTTTGTCTACAATATGTTGCATATTGATTATACCCATGACCGGTCCTAACGATATACCGTGATCCATTGGAATTATTACAGACCGCCCATTTTCTCTAAAAATCCTACGTAATCTCCTTTCTTTACCAACATTCATTTGATTAACCTCGCTTTAGATGTAACCTCTAACCTTAAGGAGCTCAGCATTCATAATAGAGCACCCAGCAGCACCTCTAATTGTATTATGACCTAAAACCATGTATTTAATTCCATTCAGCACATTATCTTTCCTAATTCGCCCTACAACAACAGACATACCTTTACCAACCATCCTATCTAATCGCGGTTGTGGACGATTTTCTTCATCACGAACTACGATCGGTGAGACCGGAGCAGAAGGAAGCCTCAATTTCTGTACTTCTCCTCTAAAAGATTCCATAGCAGAAATTATTCCAACCGAATTGGCCTTTTTCTTAGTTCCAACAAAGACTGCTTCAAGATGCCCATCCATAACCGCTACTCTGTTACAACTAGTTGAAATTTGAAAACTAGATTTCTTTCCAACCGGACCGAGAATTTTTAAAGTTTCTTCTTCAACTTTTTCTTCTTCCTGTGGAATAAAAGGGATAACATTGTCAAGCATGTCAATAGACGAGACTCCAGGGTAACCTGCCCCCGACAGTGCCTGCATAGTCGTAACAATTACATTAGATATCCCAAATTCATCAAATATCGGTTTTAAAGACAACGTGAGTATTGCTACTGTACAGTTGGGGTTTGTTACGATAGCTCCTTCCCACTTTCTTCGACGACGTTGCTCATCGATTAATGCAATATGGTTTGCATTAACTTCAGGGTTCAAAACAGGTACATCAGGCTCCATTCTATAGGCACTAGCGTTGCTTAAAACAGTAAATCCGCTTTTAGCAAATTCTATCTCAGCTTTTCTAGCAACTTCTGCAGGAAGTGCAGAGAAGACTAGGTCAACACTGTCTAAAGCCTTAGGTTTAACCGGCTTCACTTCAAGATCAGCAACGTTCTCGGGCATCTTACCTGAAAGAACCCAGTTAGCTACTTTTGAATAAGATTTACTAGCGGATCTTTCGGATGCTGCAACTTCTTCTACTTTAAACCAAGGATGATTTTCTAAAAGTTGAATGAATTTTTGTCCAACCATTCCTGTGGCGCCCAAAACAGCTGCCCTGAGTTTCTTTACCACGGTTTTTCAGCTCCTTACGCCTCTAAATTCTTCTAGGCTTTCATTTATAAGAGATAGTGCTCTACCGCGGTCATCCCATGGGACAAAGACCCTGACTGAAGAACTTATAGTGAGGATACCATAGAGATTTATGCTATTACTAGCCAAAGGTGCTACAACAATATCAATAATACCTGAAATTTTTTCTAACTCATGCCCCGCAATAACAATCATAGCCAAAGGTTCAAAACAAT
>JBDRNN010000256.1:0-3433 GCA_043811145.1 Candidatus Bathyarchaeota archaeon | reverse complement strand
TAATAATCCATGATATGCTCATGGTCGTTATTGAGAATCCCAATTATCGACCATCCGTTAAAACGATTATAAAACAACTCTCCGCATGGAAATTATTTGAACCTATTAAAGATTGGAATAAAGATGTGTGGGGGCTCTACCAGAAGCTATCCGCCGATGTGCATGTGATACCTGATAGAACCGATGTAGGGAGGATTCTCCTTCTCGAACCAAAGCAACTTTTCAAGCCTAAAAAGGTCATGGCGAACGTGTTATCCGAATACCTAGACCATCTAAAGCGCATAATGGATATTGGCATAGTAATAGAACTAAACATCTTAAAAGACAACGTTGAGAAATATGGCGAAGTCAAGGCAAATCTTAGGGATATGCTAACCGATTTTGAAGGACTAGAACTAGAAGATAGTCTCAAAAAAGTAAAATCCCTGGTCATGGAATAATTTTTTTACTACTCTTTTTAAAGTCTATAAAAGTAACTCAGATTGAAATATCATTTCTCGCAGGTAACAGTTCTCGTTTCTAACACGCTTGCATAACCTGTCTTGAATGCATTACTGTGACGATGTCAACATCTTTTTATTCCCATCGACAGATGGCAAGCAGATTCTTCTGCGATATTAGCAGCGGAGTTTGGAATAAGAAGCATGCCTTGAAGAAAGGGAATTATGTTCATACTTAACAATTTCCCATAGTTTATCCGTCATAGGTTTAAAATGCTTATTGCAGTCTGGGCAAAATCTTTTATATTTTTCTTTATTCATAATGTTTAATGTAGCGTTCCTAACAACATAAATACTTAATGGTAAAAGCAAATCAACACTCACGATGCAAATTAGAGAGAGTAAAATACATAGAAAAAATTGTGATGAAAACTATTGAAACTTAAGTGGTTTTACTTACAGAATCACTTGCATAGCCGCTTTTCAGGGCATATACCGTAACGCTCACGACATCTTTTGTGTCATATGTTGTTGTAGAAATCCATTCGTTGTTCGGATTCGACGAATTTCCATAGTACCCTCCAAACCCAAGCCACCGAAGGAAATGTTTAGATAGTTGGCGAATTTTATGGCGTCTCTTTCAAACTCTGTGATCGATTGCCGATAACGGGGGAAGATTTTTGATATAGGGTGGGGTTGTAGGGTACAGTATTATTTAAATAATAGAAACGTTCTATTACGTGATATGAATCTTCACTTAGCGTTTTACGTCCCCCGTGGATTAGCAGATGGAGGAGATATTAAAGAAATAGACGATCTCCTAGATGAAATAAAGACTTCTCTAAAAATTAAAGTGCGTAAAGAAATAATAGACGATAAAGGTGAAGAAGAGTTAAAAGATCAAACACTCTTTGTCTTAGCTGTTAGGAACAGAATAAAAATTAAGCAAACGATAAAAACCAAGCGTCTTTACCCTCAACTAGTAGTGGTTTATGAAAACAGAGCCGTAACCTTTTATCCTCAATCTCGACCTGGAAATAAAATAACGATCCAAGACTTTTTGAAAGGGCTTTTGAAAAAAGAAGTAAAATGCTTACATGAGAAATACGAAATTGAAGATGCTATAAAAGGTTGATAACTTATGGTAGATGTCTCCACCATCGATTGGACTATAAGAACTTTAAGAACTTTAAAAAATGTGTTGGGACGAATTGTCTGTCCAAGGTGTGGTTGGAAAGGCAAAATAAAATGTAGTTGTAGGAATGGTTGGCAATCACCATATCTTGAAGGCGGGGGATATGGTTCCAATTTTGGTAAAAAAGGAGATGACTATTTTTTAAACATTCATGGAATAGGGGCAAAAAATAAAGGAATTGGAGGAACAGCAATGCTCCGAATTACTGTGAAAGGTTCGCATACAGAAGTACCGCTTTATGAATATTCTAAGAAAGTGGAAGTAACAGGATTTGAAGATAATGATTTTGATATAGAGTTGAATATTAATCTCGGAAAACTTGAGAAATTGAAAGATTTACTTCGCAGAGAACCTAAACTCGCCGATATCCGTACCGACATAGACTACAATGAATATGAGCCAGTTATAAAATGTTCGATGTGCAACGGCAAAGGTTTTTTAGTTTGTCCAAAATGCAAGGGCCGGAGAATACGCATCTAGACATAATTTTAAAAATTATTCGAATGTGATTAGCTAGCCTTTCTTAAAGTTCGAGTAAGGGACTAATTTACACGCTAAACGTTATCGTGCAAACTTCGCCGTTGGAGAGGTAGAAAACTACGGTGAAGCTGGTACCTACGGACACTGTCGGTAGTCTCCTCTAAATTCAAGCTCAATCCTAGCACTGGCATATCCATTGCGAAGAGCAGTTACTCTAACGGTTACAACATCGTTTTTATCGATTTCAGTCTCTGACTGCCAATAAGTACTGCCCTCCCCGTATATCCCATTGCCAATATGCTGCATGGTATCGCTTTCAACAACTACGCCGCCCATAATCAGCTCCACAGTGACGCTTGCATCAGCAATCGGGTTGCCCTGAGACGTTACGTTTGCTTCCACCCTGACGGGTTTGTCTCCTCCAGTTTTTACCCTGCACGGATATGGAGGGTCAACAAATTTAAGGGTGAGTGAAGGGGCACTGCTATCAACAGTAAAATTCCAGCTTGCAGTCCAGCTGCTCCTCTTGGCAGAAGCGCAAACGTCAGCGAAGGTTAGATTTTCAATTCCATCTGTTGCCTTGACCTTCCAGTAGTATGTACCATTTAGGAGGTTAACGGTTAAATAAGAAGCGTTAGTATAGTTATTTGAGGTATTTACTTCAACCTGATAAGTTACATTGTCATTTTCCGGGTCTGTCGAATCGCTCCAATTCAGAAGTAGTGCTCCGTTTGTAGTCCAACCGCTTATCGGAAAGAGCAAGCTCGGAATAGAAGGTGGATTATTGTAGGAAGAAATCACAGGACCCAAAGTCGAGTTGTGCGCTACGTTTTTGTTTAAGTCAGTAACAAGCAGCGGCACTCCTCCTTTACCTATTTCGATGCGATGCAGCGTTGCGTTGTCAGAAGCATTTATCCTGCTCCTCTGCAGCGATACATTTATTCCGACTTTTTGGGTGTAGTTCTTCTCTATCAAGTCCGCCCATGTCGTACTCAGGAACTGCCTTATCGCGGTAACATTGCTTCCATAGACCTCAACCAAATTGCAGCCTGTCTTCTCAAAACTCGATTTGATGTCGTTGGACGTATAGAAAACTAAATCAGACTTCAGCGCAGTAGAAGTCGCCTTGCCTCCGAGCTCAAGCATGTTTGCAAAGGAAGCTGCCAATATAATCGCAGGTATTACCAAGAGAAATGCAAACCCTGTGAACACGAAGGCATTGTTATTCATTTCGGACACACCTTCAGCGTTACCCAGACGGCGTCTCTGAGCTGGGCACTTTCGGATGTAACTAGAGTATTGCACGTACCAGACGGAA
>JBDRNN010000255.1:0-7320 GCA_043811145.1 Candidatus Bathyarchaeota archaeon | reverse complement strand
GCATAATCTCCATGCTTGGGCGATGGGCATACCTGACCTGACACTATATTTTCGAGCTTCGTAATTGCAGGTGCTAACAACACCTCTTCCCTTTCCTTCTTTTGGGTCAGCACCTGCAATAACGGGTTTGCCTCGGATTTCAGGACGTTCTCTTTCTTCAACAGCAGTGAAGAAATGGTCCATGTCAACATGAAGGATGATTCTTTTTTTCTCTGTCGCCACGATTTGCTGCTCCATTAAAAACATGCGATTTGAAAGAATTAAAAAATATGCACACGTTCAGAATATTAGGAGAACGGAGTGGCTTGGGAGATGTGGAAGTTGATGCGATATGCCATCTGGTTCGTGATAGCCTCTGCTGTTGCTATGACAGTGATATCGCTATTTATATTGCCCTTCTTATTCATTTTTATACCCTTCATATTCCCTTTCGCTTTTCGTAGAAAATGGTTTAGACGCGAAAGGGCTGTACGAAAAGTTTGGGCTCCACCTGATTGGACTGAAGAGGAAGATTTGAGAGAAGGCTGAAGATAGAAAAGCCGTTATACTTTGTCTGGTCTCCGGAGCCGGAATACTTGTTCAAAGGATAGACCCAGCCATACCGTTCCTATGCATCCGAGGACTATCATGGTTATTACTCCTATCAGATGGCTTACTAAACCCATCGCCAAAAGCAGGTCTATTTGAGTTATGCCCAGTGCTAGGAAGATTATAGTCCAGTAGGCTTCGTAGCTGCCTACGTAGCCTGGGGCGGCGGGGATGATGTAGGTAAAGTAGAGGATTACCGCCCCAAGGAGAATTATCAATAATGATGCAGGATGGTCGAAGGCCTTGAAGATAGACCAAATGATGAAGAGCTGGAGTATCCACAGCGCATACGTTGGTGTAAGGGTCTTCAGAAGGAGACGTGGGCTTTGGCTTACGACCTTCATACCGTCGAAGAAACCTTTCACAGCGTTCAATATTTTTTCTCTTCTCTTAGATAGAAAAGATATCGGCCTTATGATTCGACTAATAACATTCAACACAACTCCTTCCCTCTTCGTACCTACCACTATGACTACCAAGATTACTACCACGAGTACAGCCAAAGCTACAAAGGCGTTCAGGAACCATGAGGGAATGCTCACACCTACAGGTAGGATAAGTAGCAATATCAGTCCAAGAGTGAGGAGACCTACCATGTCTAGGGTGCGTTCGACTACGATGGATGAGATGCTGGAAGGGAATCCTATCTTCTCTTTCTCACCTAGGATGTAGGCTCGGATGAACTCTCCAATCCTTATGGGTATGAGGGTGTTAATCATGAAGCCTATAGCGGTAGACCAGAATGTATTGGATATTTTGATAGATTTTTTTACGGGTATGAGGAGAAGTTTCCAACGCCAGGCTCTTAGCAACCAAGTTGGAATGAGGAGTAGTGAACTTACCAAAAGCCATAGGGGGGAAGCTTTACCTATTGCGGTGAGAAGTTTGTCGAAGCCAACATACCAGAACATACCCCCCAGTAGGATGATGCCTATTGAGGCTGAGATGATTAGTTTTAGGTTGCTTCGGTTTTTGGTCTTCATTTGATGGATCACTGTTATGCTGGGATGGTTGTTTTCTTTGAGCGGTTATTGATGTGTTAAGTGCCTAATTAAGTTGTGCCGTGTCGTAGGGATGTTAACTGAGACCAATACTGTTTCATGATGCTTTGTTCAAGTTTGCTTTCGCCTTTCTCTCTGCCTTTAAACGTAAACGGCAATTCACAGATTTTACGGTAGCGGCCTTTCACCAAAATTTCAGGTAAAACTTTCCAGCCATGTGCACTGAAGGATATTGACTCGATAACTTCACGCCTAGCCATAAAGTATCCAGAAGTTACATCCTTAACTTTACGTGTCTTGGACAGGAGGAAGTGAGATAGAAGTATCGCCACCCTGCTTATCAGACGACGTTTTAGGCCCCATTTTTCTACACCACCACCCGATACATACCGGCTTGCGATGACCAAGTCGGATCCTTTTTCGATCATGTGAAGCATATAGGATAAACGTTCGGGTGGATGTTGGAGATCGGCATCTAAAAGTCCTATAACTTCGCCAGTTGAGATCTTAAAGCCTTCTTGGAAGGCGGTGATGATACCCCTCTTTGCTGGTCGCTCTAAGACTTTTGCGCCTCTTTTTTCGGCTATGTGGGGAGTTCCGTCTTGACTGCTGTCATCTACCACTATGATTTCATGGTCAATCTTCTTGAGAGAGGTTTGGATTCTGTGGAAAAGTTGGGGTATATTTTCTGCTTCATTGTAGGTGGGGATTATAATTGAAAGCTTCAAGTTGCTGACTCTTCTATTATTATTGTCTTTTATGTTTCTATTTGCTGGCTATAAAGGTAACGAGTATGATGGGTCATTAAGAGATGGAGCTATTTATTCAGGCTTACGAGCGAGAAATCGATAGTACATACCTTTGGCGAAGGGTCGAAGAGATTGTGGAACATGTTCACTCAGCTCTTTGACTAAAGAATTGGGTTTGTGGAATTTTATTTTTATGTTTTCAATTTTTTCTCCAACCACTTTTGGCTGAAAGCTTCCAAGTTCATAATTTTGGGCTAGAGTTAGGTGTTTGATTTTTGATGGGTTGAAGTCCATTATTCGGGATAATGTTGCATCTACTGATAGAGGAGCGTAACCGCATATTAAAACTCCAAGTTTCCTTAGTTTTCCTTTAACTACTCCTTCCATGCCGAATGCTGCATCTACGATGCTTAGGTTAGGTTTAAAAATACGGTTCAGGTCAACTATAACTTCGTTTATGTGCTTGTGGTATCTGGCCTTGTTTTTTTGGGGTAGACATCCGAACTGGTTTTTCAGGATGCCTGTAATGCCTGTTATTCCATGAGTTTTGGCATTTGCGACAGAGATGAAATAGTTGGGTGCCAACAGGATTTTGGGCAGTTCAAGACTTTTGAAATGCAATCCATCGAAGCTGATGGTCGTAGTTGGTTCCTTGCTTAAATTAACCAGTGAAACTCTCTTTGGATATTTTTCTACAAGTTGGGAAAATCCCATGTTTTCGAAGGCTTTATCGATGTCCTTATCGACGCTGTCAGCTTCAATTATTTTTATCATAGAATTCTTTTTCTCACTAAGAACGATATCGATGACCGCTTGGATGGTCTTACTGTTTACGTTTGCACCACCAGATGGGTCGGTTTCAACACAAATATTTGGCTTAATGAGGATAGTTTCATCGGTAAGATTTAGGCCACCAATAAGTTGCAAAGCATTCTGAAGAGATTTGAAAAAAGTTCTGTGAAATTTCACTAAGGCTACTGAATCCATCGTTATGGTTTCCTAATGCTAAACGAGGGGATTTAGTTTTGGGTACCTGAACTTGTCTTTTTTTATGTATTTACAAGAAAGTTTTCTCGAGTTAGTTTTTAGTGTTTTCACGATTTTTCAGAGTTGCCAGTGCTAGGTTTGTGGACATGTTTTAGTGCTAGTAGAATTAGTGCAACGAGAGTTATGCTTGAGATTACGTAGTAGATTAGGAGAGTATTGAATTGGGAGTAGTAGAGAGTTGCTTCATCTTCTGCTGTTTGAAGCGGGTACAGGTTGGTTAGGCCTAGGTTAGGCAGAGGTTCTTTGTCGTCAAGTTTCCAGTGTGGGTCGTAGGGGGCTGTGTAAACTATGTATCCCGGGGTGGATGTTTGGATTTTGTAGGTTATAGGAGAATTTTGTGTATAGTCAAGAGCAGTAAATTCTTTTGTCATATTATTAATAGCGGCGTTTTTGTCTTCCAGGAGATAGACTGACTCCAACAGGTTCTCTTGTTTACTTACTTCAAGTAGCTCTTCCCAGTCGTTTATGTAGCGGATGCTGGTTGTTTGGTAGAATCTGGTTGTCAAGTGTTCGTTTTTGAAGACTATCAGAGTGGGAGTATCGGATACTAAAGTTAGATCTGTCTGTTCGTATAGGAAGTTGTAATCTTGGTAGTCAGCGGCTTTCGCCAGTATAATGTACCCTACATTTAATGGAGAGATAAGTTCTCCAAAGTTGCTAATGTTATGTCTATTGTTTAGGAGGAAATGAATGTAGTACTGAGTTGGTTTAGTGGATTGGGTTTCAATGTTGGCAATTTCTATATTTTCACCCCGGAGTACAGGTGTATCAAAGAAACTTGGGGCGGGGGTTACCTATTATCCTCTCAGACCAGTGAAAGGCCATGTATTGGTGCCAGGGGAAGAACAGGATGTTGAAATCTCCTTCCTGTTGGTTTAGGTAATCGTCCACCTGATACCAGTCTTCTGGATAGTCTTTAACTGTTAATTGACCATTAAACCCACCTAACATATTGAAGGAGTAGACAAATGGAGATATTATAGCAATAATAACCAAAAATATTGCAGCTATTTGTTTTACGTTCAAATCGGCTCTGCTGATTTTAACTTTCTTGGTAAGGTCATCTATACCCAAACCACCAAGGTACGCGTATGCTAAAATCAATAGAAGAATGAGTTTCTGTGAATCTCTAAACCCGCTGAAAAAGAAAATGTTGTCGAAGAGGAACGTGAAGATCTCAGAAAAATAGGGAGAAGATATCCCCGTGCTTAGGACCAGAGAAATGCCAGCTAATATACCTATGCTTTTGACATATCTTCCTATTTGACTGTCTTTGAATTTAGTCGAAAAACCATGAACTGCAAGGAAGAGTATAAAAAAGAAAAGTATGTACCAATAGGGCAGAACATTTGATACGTAAGTGTATTGCTCAGGTAATCTCCAGAAACCGTACATCGATGCTAAGCTGAATAATATGTTGAAGCCAGTTCCCCAGTTTCTTGCGCTGAATGCCAAAATATCCTGGTAGCTTATCGCAGCTAGGGGAGGTGTTGTGGCTGTGATTGCAGGAGCGATCCAATAGATGTTCAGTAGGATGAAAGAACCGCTAATGATTCCCACATGTTTGAACAGAGTTACAGGTTTTTTAAGTCGGATCAAATTGGTTATTAAGAAGACTAGAAAGACTAAGATAAGTAAGAAAAGAATTTGAGTTGAGAAGATCGCTACTAGGCTAATGAGGAGGCTCACTTTAACACTGTTTTGAAAGTTGGGTTCTTTGAAAAAGTCGATCATAGTCTTGACGACGAAGGGGGTAAGAGCGTAGGCTAATAGTAGTGTCCATTGGCCAACCATAAACCGAGTGTAGACGAATGGGTTCAGCATGTAGATTAGACCAGCGAAATATTTTCCAGGTAAGCGCTCTGTGGGGCATAGTCTGTGGCAGGAGATTCCAGCCAGAGATAAAATTAGAAACATGATGATTTTCTGCAGTAGCCAAGGTGGAGCTATGTAACTTGCACTGTGCAGTAGGAGGTCAACTAATATTGTGAATCCGGGTTTGGGACCGTAGAATGTACTAGGAAATTTATAGTTTGGGGCGAAGATCATGTCTAAGGTGAAAATATAGCCTGGAAGCAGAAGATTCCAGAGGATGACAATGGATATTGCGGAATAGATAAATATATAGAGCGAATTCCATCTTAACAAATCTTTAATTTGTAAGTGTGTCGACTGATCTTTAGGTGACATATCTCCAATATGGAGAAGATGTTTAAATTTAATAAGAATTTTAAATCAAATGGTTGAGGTCCATGTTTAAAGTCTTGATTGCTAACCCTCCTGCCTATATTAGAAATTATGATAGACATTTTGTTCAGGCGGGTAGCAGATGGAGTTTTAGCATGAATATACCCAAGAGTGCAGATTGTAAAGATCATTATCTTCCTTACCCGTTTTTCATAGGATACGCGTCAGCTTTACTGAAACGTGATTCTGAGGTTGAGGTCAAAACGGTTGATGGATGTGCACTTGACTTCGATGAAAAGGACTTTCAGAGTTACGTAAGGTCTTACAGCCCTGATGTTTTGGTTGTGGAGGTACCAACGATAAGTTTTCCGTTGGTTATGGATGTGCTCGAGGAAGTTGAGAAGTCGGTAGGCTACATTGTTGTGGCTGGAAGTCACGTGTCGGCTTTACCGAAAGAGGTGATGACACAGTATCCGTTTATTGATTACTGCCTGATTGGGGAGTATGAATTAACCCTTAAGGAGCTCATCGGTCTTCTAGCGACGGGTAAGACTGAGAATGAGTATTTGAAAACTGTTGAGGGTTTGGTTTTTAGGCGAGGTGATGAAATAGTCGTTTCCGAGAGACGGAAACTGTTGAGCGATTTGGATTATCTTCCGTTCCCTGACAGAGATGATTTGCCTATAGAGCATTACCATGACTTTGAGATTGCAGGTAAGCCTTGCGCTCAGATTTTTACTACGAGAGGTTGCCCATCGGGTTGCATATTTTGTTTATTTAGGCAGGTTGTGTACGCTTCACCACGCTATAGGAAGAGAAGCCCGTCAAAAGTTATCGATGAGATGACTATTGTTAAAGAGAAGTATGGGGCAAAGCAGGTGTATTTTGACGACGATACTATGGCTGCGGATAGTAGACATATGAGAGCTCTATGTCAAGAGATACTGGATAGACGACTGGATATCCCTTGGACATGTATGGGCGATATAACTCTTAATTATGAAACTTTAAGCCTAATGGTTAAGGCGGGCTGTGTTGGTGTGAAGTTTGGAGTTGAATCGATGAACATGAAGACACTGCAAGATATTAAGAAGAGCTTCATAAACTTGGAGAAAGTAGAACAGTTCACCAGATGGTGTAAGAAGTTACGTATGTGGACCCATTCTACTTATGCAATAGGGCTACCTGGCGAAACAAAGGATGATGTCACTAAAACAATAAACTTTGCTATGAAGCTTAAAACAGACAGTGCACAATTTTCGATGGCAACACCGCTTCCAGGAACACCGTTTTTTAAGATGGCGAAAGAGAAGGGGTGGCTCGTGACCGATGACTGGACGCGATATGATGGGTCAAGCTACGCAGTTGTGAGTTATCCAAAGTTAACGAATACCGATATAGAGCAGCTACACCAAAAGGCGCTCAAACAGTTTTATAAACGTGCAATAGTTAGGGCCGCTGTAAGTCCACGGAAAGTAATTAACTTGGCGAGAGCAAAAGGGCTGGGCTACGCAGTCAGGAAGGTTAAAGACATATTCTGATTGCTGAGCGTGTTCAAAAGTTGAATGTAGTTTTATTCACCGAGGTACCATTACCCCCAGTTTCACGAGCGAATTTAAGGCTTTACCATCTAGGGTTGGCGCTTACCCGTGTGGGGCATACGGTACATATGATTGTTCCCAGTTCGGTTCCACATAAGCGGAGATCCTTAGTTTATAACGGCATTTGGATACATCAATACCCCGGAT
>JBDRNN010000254.1:0-2401 GCA_043811145.1 Candidatus Bathyarchaeota archaeon | reverse complement strand
GACATTCCCACAAAGGGAACACGTACACCCGAGTAATTTCGCGTTCTTTATTCTCTTCAGATGAGCCTTTTGGGATTCTTTCTTGTTTTCTTCTTCCATTTCTTTGGCCATCTCTAGAAGAGATTCTCTGCCTTCTTTGCTTATCTGCGCTCTTGTTTTTTTGATTTTATTTTCCATTTAGATTCACGTTTTGAATCATTGGTCCTTATCTTTTTAAAGGATGTGTTTCATCCAGCAATAACATTAATAAACAAGTGCAGATTATATCATCTCTATCTATTGGTTTCCCTCAGGGTTATGTCGTAGTTTTCAACTCTGATGACTGCGCCTGCCCTCAGCGCTTAATTTATTTTTTTGGGGCATGTAAGTCAAACGCACCGCAGTGCGTGCCAGGTTCCCTGTGCATCTTGCCCTCAGCGCTCATTTTATATAGAACAAACATCATATTTTATTCATGGCAGACCCAACTGGTTTCAGCGTTTTAGTGCTCGCGGCCTTTGATAGCATACTGCACAGCGTCTACATGTGGCTGGCTATTGGCGGCGTCGCTATGCTCCTGTTTGGGCTGCTCTGGTTCTTCTTCAAGAAGAGCACACTCAATTAGAAAGGTTTATAATTCAACTAAAACAACATGTTTTGATGACAATAACATTAACGGTTTTGTGCGCAAAAAATGTTACAGGTGAGGGTTATGTTGAGATCTGTGCATACAAAGAGAATGAAATTATTTCAAAGATCCCCGTTCTAGTTGTATTGGATATGCCATTAGACAAAAACCATGATAAAATTCGTCAGATAAATCCTGAAGAATCTGAAGGCTTGACAACCAAAATGATGTCAGCGCTAAAAAAATTGAAAATAGATCTTCCAGGCCTTCGAGACAAAAGTAAACTTGAAGGGGAAATTAAAAAACTTATCAAAGACTTCAATTCAAAGTTTAAACTAAAGAATAAAAACCGCCTCAAAAAAATAGAAATCGATGAGAATGCCCTCCCGAACCTCACGACTGCCATAAGTAAAATCGAAAAGAAGTATCTGATTAGTATAGAACTAAAGACAGAGGATTAGTCTCCCTTGGAACAAAACATTTATATATACTATTTGTCACTGAATAGTGATAACTATGAACCCAAAGTGTCAATGTTGCAGTAAGGAATTACCGAAGAGCTTCCTCCTAGACATGTCTGTGGTCAACGGCGACACGCAGGAGGTCGGAATACAAACAGTATGCCAGCAGTGCGCTGACAAGTTTGACGAGAGCACGGATGAGCTATGGCATCAAAAAATCTTCTATCCTATCAGGCTGACCTCGCCAAAATATATCCAAATGGATTTTGCCTGCGCCTGAATATATAATCGCGTGCTTTGCACAAACTAATGTTGACCAAAGTTTTGCATTGGACTAATTAAACACCGCACGCCTGCCCCGAAGAGGGGTGGGCTGCACCTTCTATCCCACTAATATCAAGCCCAAGCGCAGTTGCTACCTTCTTCGCAACCACAGTGCCGCAAGGCACATATGCCCAGAAAAAGAGAGGAATTTTTCTCTCGCCGCAGAGCTTTCTAAGCGACATCTCAAAAGACCTCTGCCCAAGCGCCTGGCCGCGGAACTCGGATGAGACAAACACAAGACACATGTAAACTGCGTCAAAGTTCTCGCGCGTAACAGTTTGCTTTATTCGCTCGAACAACTCAAACTCAGAAATTTTCTTCGAGAGAAAATCGTTACGCAGCTGCGTTGTAGCAGGAATTATCATTGTTACACCCGCAACCTTTTCTCCAGACTTAATAATATTTAGACACTCTGGAAAGCGCGTGTGAACCCAATTAAAATTTGCTGTGTCAACCTTTAGTTGATAAGGGTCGGGTATGGAGTGAAAGAACTCTTCTGCCATGCATGCGGCTTCTTCAATGTCCTGCTGAACCGCAACACATGTATCTATTGAAAATGTGATTTCTTCCATAAAAATGATAAGACTTTCACTATATAAATTTAATTAAAAAAGAAGTGCGACCTCAGTCTCTCAGGGCCTTTTGGTTATAGCTTATGGCTTTTCACCATAAACTATAAACCATACACCATAAACCGCTTTTACTTTACTCTTTCCGCGAATAACTTCTCGACAACACTCGAATCTGCAAGAGTAGTAGTATTGCCCAAGTCCTCTGCACCCTCTGCAATCTTTCGCAGAATCCTTCGCATAATCTTTCCAGACCTTGTCTTGGGGAGCGCGTCTGCGAACTGAATCTTGTCCGGCTTCGCGATTGGTCCAATTTCTTTTGCGACATGATCGCGGAGCTCTTTGACGAGCGCGTCAGACCCCTGGATTCCCTTCTTTAATGTTACAAAACCATACAAAGCCTGGCCCTTTATCTCGAGCGGAAACGGAACAATTGCAGC
>JBDRNN010000253.1:0-2275 GCA_043811145.1 Candidatus Bathyarchaeota archaeon | reverse complement strand
GGGCCTATTAAAAGCCAAAGATATCGCAGACATGCTTAAGTTTTGAAACCACAACAAAAAAAGGAGTTTATCCCATGCTAGGTGCAAACTACCTAACTAAGAAAGTTCTTAAGGCTGAAATTGGAAAACCGCTAAAGTATACAGAAACTTCTATGTTTGGGCGTGAATATGTTTCTGATGGAACGTTTTGTGTAGTGGGTCCTGATGCTTTCAACAATAGAAAGTGGTTTGCATCAGTGACTATGAAAGATGGCGTTATTACTAAAGTCACCTAACTAAGGCAAAAGGACCAAATCTCATGACAAGAAAAGACTACAACCACGCAGCTCAAATTATCAAAGATCTTCCAGGACTTAAATCAAAAGTGATTTATGCTTTTGTTACTTTTTTTACCTCTGACAATCCCAGGTTTGACGAAGAGCGGTTTGTGAGAGCTTGTTATGAAATTAAAACTGAAAAGGAAAAAAGCCAAAATGACAACTGAAAATCTTTTACGTGCAAAAAGGTCGCTAAGTAAGGACCACATCGTGAGGTCTCTTGCACTTGCTATCATGTCATGTGCGGAGAGTCTTGATGAAATAGCTTCTGGGATTTCAGCAATTGGGGCTATTATGAGTCTTAAAGAATATCAAAAAAAAGAAGAAAAGGAGATTTCAGAATGATTATCCAGGAATTTGTGGTTTATTGTGATAACTGTGGAGATCACAACCATGTAGGACCAACAAGTGTGAACTCATATATGTATACTGAAGAATGCATTAAAAAGGACTCAAAGTGGGCAGTTACCAAACCTGTCTCTGATGGGGAAACTAAACACCTTTGCCCAAAATGTCAAAAGGATATAATACAGCTAAATCGTCTACAGAAAAAATCATCTTAGATATTTCATAATATGAAATGTCATGGGATCAAAAAAAGGATAACACCATGGTACTCTCACTAGCTCCTACTTTTATAGAAAAAAACACCCCTTCTTCACCCCTCATATATATAGCCACCAGTCACTCTAACCCTTTTATAGATCAAACAGTTTCTATCATTAAATCCTCAGGCTGTATTCCTTATGATTTTAGAAACAATAAGTTTAAGTGGAGAAACGTTAATATTGAAAGATCTCAGTCAGATCTTTTTAATTTTCTCCACCAAATAGTAGATATTCCAGCTCGACAAGCCTTTAGAAATAACTTAGATGCTCTCAGTGATTGTCAAGGACTAATACTTCTTCTTCCTGCAGGAAACTCTTCTCATCTTGAAGCGGGATATACTCAAAGTAGAAATATTCCCACCTGTGTTTACGCTCCAGGATCGTTTAGAGCTGAGCTTATGTATCTTCTAATCAAAGAGTTCAATGTGAATGAAGATAATCTTCAAAGCTGGCTAGAAAGGATTAAAAATGCCTAAGTTCAAAATCAACCAAGCTGACTCATTCTCAATAGAAGTTGAAGGAAAGCTTATCCCATTTAAGGGATTTGAAGAGTTTTCCTTTTTTATCTGGGAGGATTCTAAACGAGATTGGGCAGTGCATGAGACTACCACGGGCGTGCGTATTGGAAATCGTTACCCAAATAAAATGCACGCAGTAAAAGCCGCTTTCCGTGAACTCAAAGATCATCAAACTGTTCTTCATGAATCTATTAGTGGGCACCCTAAAGTTGAAACTCTTCCTTCAGAAAAAGAATACCAAAAGAAAGTAGCTCAAAATGACGATATTTGAATGGGTTTACTACATTTCTGGAGACACTCCTGATGGAGTTAACCACGTGTTTAAAGATGTAGAATATGAGTCGTATGAGGAAGCTTTTCTTGCAGCTTCTGAACTTCAAGAAGAAGCAGATGAGGGTTTTGCGCATAAGGGATGCTATGTGTTTTATGTGCATGAGAAACAAAGATAAATAATGATAAAACGAAGTGAACTCAACTCTCTATATCACAAGTTTGCAGAGAAGTTAGTGACTAAGTTCCCATGGCAAGAAACTTCTGTGGCAGCAGTTGAACAGCAGGTAAGGGATTTCAATATGTGTCCTGCCTGCCTACGTTGTGGCTCTTACCATGAGCCTTGGTGCGAGATCGTAAGGACGGTCCGTGGAGATACGGGATGGGTTAATACTAACCCCTTTGGCCCAAGCGAGATTGTTGAGGATTGTTGATTGCCACCTTAGAAAAGGCGGAGCGCGATCTTACAGATGCAGAAAGGACTGAAGTATGAATGCCAGAGAAATTGTTGTCCAATATCTGATAGAGCACGGCTTTGATGGGCTCTATCTGCCCGGCACGA
>JBDRNN010000252.1:0-4948 GCA_043811145.1 Candidatus Bathyarchaeota archaeon | reverse complement strand
TGGAATATCCAATTCAAGACTTCACAAGATCTAATGGCTCTACAGGAAAACTTAAGAAGATTTCAATAGGAGACCAAACCGGAACTATCGATGTAGTCTTATGGGGAGAAAAAGCCGATACAGTCGCTGCCAAGAACATTAAGCCTAACGTCATCGCCAAAATTGTTCATGGATATTCCGCAGAATCTTTTAACGGAAAAGCCGAACTGCATATAGGTTCTCGAGGAGAAATAAACCTACTGTCTCCAGAAGAAGGGAACGATTATCCCCCTGTTTCGCATTTTTTCAGCAAAATAACTGAGCTTAGAAATAAGGATGAAGTCAACGTGAATGGAGCTATTGTAAGAATTCTTCCAGTAAAGACGTTTGAGCGTGCTGAGCGAGTGGGAAAAGTGATGAGACTAAGAATAGTTGATGAAACTGGGGAAGTAGATGTTGTTGTTTGGGATGATCAAGTTGAAAGCGTAAAAAATCTTAAGCGGGGAGATTCAATCCAGCTTATGAAAGGAAAAATTAAAGAAAACACAATCGGTGAGCCTGAAATCCACGTAGGGAAAAGGTCACAATTATGTTTGTTAGGTAAAGTTTCCCCGCCTTAAATTTACCTGAAAGTAGCGTTCAATTCAGTCACTCGGAGAATTTTGTCTTCTAAATATTGGTGTTAGATTAATCTCGAAAGCTACAACCGGATTTGGCAGTTTAAATTTAGTTAGAATCTCCGGGTTTATCTCTCCCAAAATTGCAATTTCGTGTTGATGCATTATGATGGATGCAGTTCTACCCTTCATGAAACTTTCATGGTCCCTTTTAAAGGTCTTATATGCATTAATTTTCAGGTTCTGGAGAACCCCATATACTATCGACTGTATAGTTTCATAACTTACACTATAGTCACTTACAGCTCCCGCTAATCTTATTTCACTCCGCGTTTTTGTATGCGCCTCACTATCCAAGATTACAGTTTCCCCGCACTCAAAGATTTTCTGAGGATTTTCCACATGGGTATTAAACGTTAGGAAGTTAAGTATTCCAGGGAGAAGCCATTTACGTAGAACTGTATATTCGCTTGTCATTGGATTTGCAATCTCAATTAAATCAGAGTCTTCAACCTTCATCATAGAAGTTTGAAGTTCCTTACTTGTCAAAACATAGTTCAAAATCTCTTGAAAACCATAGCCTATCATAATATCTCTCATTCTTTCTATAAAATTCGTCTTTTCCAATTTTTTTCCAAAGGTCGGAATGAGAGGTACTTCAGGTTTAATTCTGTCGTAACCGTAGCCGATGATTATGTCTTCTATAAGGTCTATTGGGTGTAGAATATCGCATCGGTAGGGAGGAATGTTAATCTCAATTCTGTCTTTTTTTGCCACTCTTGCATCATAGCGCATCTTCCCTGCTAGGGCACAGATAGCTTTCGCACTCAATCTTAGTCCTGAAACTTTATTCGCATATTCTGTCTCTAGATACATTTTTTTAGGTTTCATTAAAGCGGTATAAACCCGTCGGGAGGGATATAATACCTGTACAGCCTCTATTTTGGCTCCCCTCTCCGCGAAGTTGGCTGCAAGAATACTCACAGCATCATTTGCAAGATATTCGCTAAGACTTGTTACATCCAAGAACAGATTTTGGCTGTCAACGGTTACTTTAGTATTTTCGCTATTAATTATAGGTGGCATCGAAAGTACTGTACCTCCAGAATCTAAAAGAAGCGGATATCTGTTGAACTCTTTAATAATGCCTCCGTACTCCCTCCCCTTGTCTGTATTTTCGAGAATTTTTGTGGCCGTCATTGACTCCATACTTTCAAGAGGAGTAAACTTAACCTCCTCAGGTTGAGCGGCCGTATAGGTAAAGGGCGGTTTGACCTTATCTAGGTCATAAATTCCGATAGAGGCTTTTCTTCTCTTTCTGCAAAGAGTCTCATGAAGTTTTTCCTGAATTTGAAGCAGCTGTCTTAAAGATTCCTCTGTCAGGTTTATATTTCTAATCACCGCGCAAGCTATGAAAGGCCTAATATTTTTCAAATGTTTATCCACTTCCACCTTTATTTTTCCGCGCTTAGAGTGAAAACTTGGGCATCCCGTTTCAAGCCCTATAAATCCCTTTAAGGTGCGGGTAATTCCTTCTGTTGAAAGCATGTCTGGTCTATCTGCATTAACTTCAACGGATACTTCTTCAGTCTCAGTGCTCTTAACTTCACATTTTATAAGCGGAAGAACATAGGCAAGTTTATCTATCGAGATCTCTCTTCCAATTAACTTGCAGATATCTTTAACATTCAAGTTTACAGTTGGCATCTTATTTCTTCCTTAACAGTTCAAGTCGTTTTGAAAAGAGTTCTCTAATATCATCAATATTCAACTTCGCCATGGCGAGTCGATCGATCCCTATCCCCCAAGCTAAAACTGGGAACTTGATTCCCAACGGCATTAGTACTTCTGGTCTAAACATGCCTGCCCCTAAAAATTCTATCCAACCTAACTTTGGATGTTTAACAAAAGATTCCACACTAGGTTCGGTAAATGGGAAATATCCGGGTCTAAAAATAATTTCTCCAAGTTTTAGAAATCTAGCGAATTCCTTCAAAAAACCAAACAAATGTCTAAAGGTAAGATCTTTATCCATGACTATTCCCTCACACTGAAAAAACTCCATTGCGTGCTTGGCATCTAAGACGTCGGGTCTAAACACTTTAGATATGCAAAACATTTTTCTCGGTGGTTTTTTATGTTGGGATAAATATCTCATCGACACTGCCGTTGTTTGTGTCCTCAATATTAGCCTTCTAGCAATATCGAAGTTCCACTTGTATCGCCAACCGGTTGATTTAGTTATCCATCCGTTCTCATGAGTTTTTTTAACCCCTGCTACAAGCTTGGCTGACGGCAAAATTCCGAAGGATGGTTGCTTAAGCAAATAACTGTCGTGAATTTCTCTCGCTGGATGGTCTTGTGCCTGGAATAATATGTCGAAATTCCAGAACTCTGTTTCAACAAATGGACCCTCGGCCTCTTCAAAGCCCATAGAAACTAGGAAGTTTTTCACATCTGCTATGAATTCTAGTGAGAAATGCTTTTTACCGGGGTGTGAAATAGGAGGCGTTGCAGTAACGTCATATTCTCTGAACTTAACTTCGCTCCATTTACCGGAGGTTAATAAATCACTTGTTAAAGTTGTAACCTCCTGTTCGGTTCTCGTATTTTTTTGAAGGTTTTCGCGACCTAGTTCTGTGATTCTAATAAATCTGTCTGTTATCGGCCTTTCCGTTAGGAGACCTCTTTTTCTTAGAGCTTGAAATGTCTCAAGTTCCTGGTTTGTCAAGTCAGTCGAATCTAGTTGCTTCTTCTCATGTACTCTATGTAAAAAGGTTTCTTCAAGAACTTCGGTTGGAGTAGATTTAACTTCTATCAAAATACTGTTTTTTTCTCTCTCGACTTTACACCAGTTTTTCTTTACAATCCATCCTAGCGCTATATTTGCTAGGGATTGAGACAAATTTGCCTTCTCCGCAGCTTCCACTAGCGGTGCTGTTCCTCCTAAAGAAATAACTGCATCTAAAAGTCTCTTTTCAGGGAGTCCCGTCTTAAAATAAGTTTCCCCCTCGTGTGTAAGTTTGAATAAACTTTTCTTCAGCTCTTTAACTTCCACAAAATCACTTTGTATTAAAGTAAGAACTGCCCTCATAACCGCGGAATGACTCAGACTTGATCTTTCGATAATTTCTTCCACAGTAATCTGCCTTCTGCTTTCATCCAGCACTCTCAGAACTTCAGATTCCGGGTTCCTTATTTCCGCCATAAACTTTTGTTCCTCCTTAGTTATCCAGATGGATTATTCCCTGCTGGAGCTTTTGCCTTTTTCAGTCCTCCGTAAGCTTGCCTCACTTATAACTCCTGCCTTTACCAGATTCATGATTGAGTGAATACTTGTTTCTCCATTGACTCTCCCTCGTGTTCCAATCTTACGTTCCCACCTTAATTTTGTTAAGCCACTTTTCGATGTATAAATGACCGATATGACCTCCTCAGCCTGTATAAACTGTACTTCATCGGTCTTCATTAAACTCGCTTTATCCTTGGCTTCTACATACATTGTCCCAAGCTCCGCCAGTCTTTCAGGAAAAACTGTCGCCTTCTCCAAAAATTCTTGTGGTATGAAATCGTGGCAGGAGCTTATAATTATGAACTTTCGAAATTTTTCCAGTGAACATTGGGCATTTATCTTTACCAAACTATTTCTCCCTGATAGTGTATTAGCTTGATAAATTAATAATTCAAGTATTTTGCTTAAGTTTAACTACTGAGAAACTTGAAAAATCTTTATCCTTTGATGGCCCCCAATTTATAGATCGGAGCTAAAGTCTATGGCGGGTAATAATGAGAATATGATCGTAACCCCTTGGAAAGTATCTGGGGAAATTGATTATGAACGATTAATAAGTAAATTTGGCACTCAACCCCTAAGCGATGAAATTCTATCTCACATTAAAAAATTCACAGGTAAATTACATACTCAACTTAGGAGAAAGCTCTTCTTTTCTCACAGGGACCTGAATTGGCTTCTTAACCTTTATGAAAAGGGTCAGAATTTTGTCCTCTACACAGGTCGTGGTCCATCCGGTCCAGTTCATATTGGGCATATTATTCCTTGGATTTTCACAAAACATCTTCAGGATGTTTTTGGAGCCAAACTATATTTTCAGATGACAGATGATGAGAAATTTCTGATGCATTCGGGTTCCACTTTAAAGAAATGCCTGAGCTACACCTATGAGAATGCTTTGGACGTTATCGCAGTTGGTTTTGATGAAAAGAAAACTAAAATAATTTCAGATGTTGAACATATTAAAACTCTGTATAAACTTGCATTAGAAGTAGCAAAACATGTAACTTATTCTACTGTGAAAGCTGCTTTCGGTTTTGAGGATAGCTCAAATATTGGA
>JBDRNN010000251.1:0-8852 GCA_043811145.1 Candidatus Bathyarchaeota archaeon | reverse complement strand
CCTCCTTCATGCTCCCCACTCAAAATAACAATTTTACCTCCATTTTTTTCAACAGTACGCATAACCCCTTCAAGACCAGCTCGGTCATCACCCTGAGATTCCCTTAAAAGTTTATCCACCACCATAAGGGTATCTACGGCCCCATAAGAAGCGGCCCTCTGTACTTCCAACAGCCCATAAGCTACACTCCCAACATTGACACTCAAACTCTTGAAAAAATTTTCGACCAAATTCATCTCCTCCACAACCCTACTCTTTTTCAAAACCGTTGTCAGTGCACCACTCCTGAGAGCTTCACTCACGCCAGCTGACCCACCAAAACTACCAGAACCCACATAAACAAGTGACGTAGCGATTCGTGGAGACCTGTCTCTTAAGAAATTTGCGAATTCCCTTCTAATAAATCCGGGACCAACGATCACAATTTTGCCTTTTATATCCGCATAGGTCTGAGCTAAGGCTTGGGAGACTTCCGTAAAATACTTCTGAACCTCCCCCTGCCTTTTATCAGCCTCTCTTTTACCAGGGAGTTTCACCAATTTTTCAAATTTTATTTTAAAACCAAAGTGCTCTAAGGTTGCAATGCAAACTTCTTCATCGTCTATTGCGATAATTATAACTTTTGGAATCTTAACTTCGCAGGCATCCTTAATTCTTCTAACATGATAATCAGCCAACTTCTCTTTGATCAGTGTTAGTAAACCATCAACCGCTAAAGATATTGTATGATACGCGCTAAGCAGGCCCTCATACTTCGTAGGGGCATCAATAATAATACCCCGTACTCTGAGTCTATTCGTATTTTTATCAAAGAAAAAATCAGTCACTTTTATACCCAGAGTGAGACTTACCCTTCTCCCTGAAGAAGGTCTAGCCCCCTCGCTTGAAGCCTTTATCTCTCGGGTGGTTTTAGCATAAAGTAGGTCATTTTTTTCTATAACATTATAAAGATGCCAAATATCATCAAGATCTTCAATAAAAATCTTGGTCAGTCCTTTCTTAAGGTCAAGGTTTAATAACTTCATTACCAGGTTTTCCCAAACATAGTTAAATTTGACATTTCATCTAAGTTTTATGCAGATGTCAACCTATGTATAAAATAAAAACTAGATGCGTTAGAATGGCAGATTTGCCGGAAATCGTTGAAATTGAAAAATCATCCTTCTTAGACCCTTTCTCAAAAGAACTCTTACATACTCTGGTCAAATATAAATCAAACGCGTTCACGATAGCTACTATAGAAAACAAAATTGCAGGGTATGCTTCTGTAATTCCAGAGGATGGAAATCGCGCTCACCTAGTCTCGATAGCGGTTCATCCTCAGTACAGGAGAAAAAAAGTGGCTAAAAAAATTCTAACAGACTTAGCAGAGAAACTGAAAAAAGTTAAAGTAAATGCCATTCAGCTGGAGGTAAGAGAGAGTAATGTCGCAGCCCAAAATCTCTACAAACCATTTGGCTTTAAACAAATAAACAAAATAAACCGTTATTATGATGACGGTGAAACTGCTGTAGTAATGGAGCTTTCTTTGTAATCAGGTTAAGGAGAGCGATCTGCGGTAAATGATTGTCATTATATGTTCAAAGTAGGAGTTTCAAGCAATTCGGGGATTCTAAGTCGAAAGTGTGATCCTTCACTAAGCTCTGTAACTTTTTCTATAACTAGGGGTATAAATGAAAGCTGATTACGTAGCTCCCAGGAGATTTCCTCTTCTGTTGGAACATGCAGAGGTTTAAGGTTTTTCAAACTCAGTTTATGCAGTTCAAAATCTCTGCTTTCCCAGTCATATTCATCACACAGCAATGGCAAACATTTGTCGCAAACCGCAAATGTGTTAGCTGTTAGGAATGCAGCTACATCCGTTAGAGTCTCCTTGCAATGGTAACAAGTCTCATTTGACATTCTATACGCCTAAATTATTTGGTTGATAACTCTAGAATAAAAAGGTTCCTCCAATAATCAATTCCCGAAGAATTTTGTACCATAGCTGTTATTTAGATGACATAAGCGCTTTAGGAATCAAGGAGCAACTTCAGCGAATGTTAGCATCCGTAATTGGGCGGGTCTCCTTATAAGTTCAGAAACTCGGTCACCGATCAAGTATTTAATATCTTTTTCAGCAGCCAAATCCACCAATCTTTGAGTTACAATACCGTCGAAGACTATTGTGTTAACATTTTCGATTGATGGAAGTTTCTCAGCAAGCTCACTAACTGACAACTGAGCGACCACCTCATATTGATCATTTAATAGAGCCGCCTCCAGAGTTCCCTTAAGCTTATTCACTATCTCTAAAACTGGTGACGGAATAGTAACTCTTGCATGCTTTATTTCCATCCCGGATATAGAAACTTTCTCTTTTAGAGCAGAGAGAACATCTTTGCAGGTTAAGTCTTCTACTTCTTTACCTGGCGGAGCCCTTGCAACATATTTAAAATCTGCTGATTGCATAAGCTCTTTTAGAATCAAGTCCCCTGCTCTGTCTCCATCCAGGAAAACTGTGGTTTCTTTCTCCTTACTCAAACTAACGACCGTGCCAGGAACTCTAGCCCCCCCAATAGCAATAACATTTCTTATACCGCATCTTAACAGGGTAATCACATCTGCTCGACCTTCAACAATTATTATAGATGAAGCTGAAGAGATGTCTGGACCCGCAGGAAGTTGTTCTGGACCGTAAACTGAGGGGTCAATTGGTTTAAGAACATCCATAGTTTCTCTAACTAATTCTTCTGTCTCAGATGTAGATTCTAATGACCATCTTTTCAAAAGTTCTTTAGCTCTTTTTACAATATGTTTCCTTCTTCCATCACGTACATCTTCGATTTTATCAAGGCTAACTTTAGCATCACACGGACCCACCCTATCGACACTCTCGATAGCAGCGGCCAGTATGGCCGTAGAAGCTCTATCAAGGCTAGAAATAACGGTGATTGTGCCACGGGTCTTATTATGTTCAGCTTTCATGTCTACGTCGATTCTACTAACCCGGTTGTTTTTCTGGAGTTCTCTTATATCTAAATCAGACCCAAACAAACCTTCAGTCTGCCCGAAAATAGCGCCAATCACATCTGGTTTTTCAACAACTCCGTTAACCTCTAACCTTGCACGAATAACATATTTTGCGGTTGGAACTGTATGACTGTTACTCAAGTAATTTTCCACTCCTTAAATAGATTAAAAACTGTTGAACCTAAACTTCACACTCATCTAGTTTTATTTTAGAATTTTAAGGGTATTATTTGTCTTTTTAATGGATTCTTCGGCATTTGAAGTGTTTAGTGCAGCCCTTATTGCATCTATATTTTCAGGCACTACATCTGCCTCCTGATGGACTGCCTGCATATAATAAACCTCGTTATCGTCAACGACTGTAACAGACTCCCGCCAGACACATATTTCATACAAATCCTCTCTACTTCTTCCCAAATCCCTCGCATAGTCAAATAGGTGTGCTGTTGAAGCTATACCCTCACTCTTGCTGACTAAAATGACCCTTGTCGTATCTTCGAAAACTTTTAAGACAGCCTCTTTTGTTACAGGCTTTTTCAAGGTTACACTTAGTGTATGAACATGCATATAGGTTGTGGGAACTTTAATAGCCATAGTTGTAATAGGAAGCTCCGGGAGAACTGTATTTACATCTGGACCGTGATGAGAGGGAAGCTCAGTTGGGTCTGGAACTATTGCATCAACGGGACCAGTCTTTATATCATTGGGGTCAGCGGCTCTCCTCACGAGAGTTGCTCTAGCCCTCTTTATTCCAAAAGTACGGTCAAGGGCATTCAATGTCCTGCAAAGCCCAGTGGTATTACATGATACACATCGAATGTACTTTGAACCTACTGCTTTGTCAAAGTTACATTGGGCAACAAATGAGACATCTGCTACGGAAGCTTTTTCTCCACCTTCGAAAATAGCCTTAACACCTTTTTTCTCGTATACGCCTTTGTTTAAAGCCCCAACTTTTCCAGGTGTGCCATCAATAATTATATCTATCTCGCCAAGAAGGTCATCTAATGTTCCAGCTACTTTGATTCCGGCATTTTTAAAGCTTTCAAGCTCTTTTTCAGTGGGAGAATAAATGCTGTAGCCTTTCTTAATTGCTATGTTTGCCTTATAATCAGGTTTAGTCTTAACAACTCCTATCAGTTTCATATCGTTTTGAAGGAAAACAGCGTCCGCTACCCTTCTACCGATTGTTCCAAAACCATTTATGCCAACGTTTATTACCATAATGAACCCAACTCACTTCTTGTTAATCATACAACTTTATTCTCTATATTTTGGGTATATGAAACTAACCCCTCCACATCCTTAATATCGTTATAGGTTAAGCCGTGAATCTTCATCCAGAAATGCAAATTCGGAGATTTTCCACTTCTTTCAAGATATTTTACGATTTTTCCAACTAACCTATGACCGGTTCTATCGAAATCCACCAGTATAATTAACTCGTTTTTAATGTCAACGAACCTGTGTAAGGCATCTGGAAGGGATGTTCTCTTCGTTTTTATGCAAAAAATTGGTCCTATGACACCTAGTCGTTCTAAGGCTTTTGCATCTTTTTTACCCTCAACGATGATTATAGCCCCCTCTTGGCTTTTTTGGATTAGCCTCTGAAACCAAGATTGTATCTTTTCATTTTTCTCAAGGATAGAACCACTTATTGGTGCAACCTTCAATGCCGGGACCTTGTGCAAGGGTTGGTATAATTCATTTTAAACTTTATACTTATCTACTGATGTCTATCTTTGCCATCCTTTCAACTAGCTCTGATTTTTTCTCAAAATGCTTTCTTACAGGTTCAAGAATATGGATTAAAGCTTCGGTAACACTATTTTTTAGGTCCAGAGGATGTAGCTTCCCATCAGCGTAAGTTCTCTTCAAATCTTCGTAGCTAAGAAACTCTACAGACCCACCATATTTCTGACTTCTTTCAACTAATAACTGTTCATCTTTAGCAAATACTATGTATTTGGCAACTTCAAGAACAGGGTTGTCTTCAACCTGCTTTTGAGGGCAGTATGCATCTTTTATTTTTTCTCGAATCTCATCGGGGGAGTCATGCACATATATACAACTTTTTGGTAGACTTTTAGACATTTTAGCACTGATTTGAAGGTTTATAGCTTCGTTTTCATCAAATTGGGTACCCATTTTTTCAGCAGGACCAGATAAACCCAAAAGTAAGTGTGTGTGAAGGCTCAAAGGCTTTTTGAGGCTGAACTTTTCAGCAACATCACGAGCCAACATGTGAGCTTTTCTTTGGTCAAGACCTGAACATGCACAGTCCACCTCTAATTTAAACATGTCTGCAACCTGCATACAAGGATAGAAAAGAGAGGCTGCCTCTATTTCTTGGACATTAAGTTCACGACCCATTATCGGAAGGCAACGAGTTACTCTAGGTACCGAAATTTTCTTAGCTATTTTTACAACCGTCTCCCAATAATCTGTATTTTTGAGGAGTTCAGAAGCCCAAACGTACTTAACTTTGTCAGGTGTAAGACCTATTGAGGAAAATCCGTGAATAAGATATTCTCCGCAAAATCTAATATCTTCTAAATTTCCCCCCAGTTTATTATTAATCCAAGCATGCCAATCGGCCAAAAATATGGTAAAGTCGAAACCAGATTTCACCATGTCTAAAATTTTATAACCACAAACCAATCCAGTGCCTAAATGCATCAACCCTGACGGTTCGAAACCCCAGTAAGCTTTGGGATGTTTCTTAGTTCTCAAAATCTCTCTAAGTTCATTAAGAGTGATAATCTCTTCTGTATTTCTAGTGATCTTTTTTAATCTCTCTTCAACATTCATCATTTTCATCCCAGAGACTTGATTTGAATGATTACTAGCTGTATAAATATAGCGCTTCAAGTCTGCTGAGTCGCAGACACATACACCCTGATATCCGGTTTCGAAGGTCGTGTCGCATGGGTAACTAACACTCAACCTCACAGTAGAGCAATACGCTCATCTTAGCTGAGCTCTCTCGTTCCAAGCTTTTTATTCTTCGCCGCCATCAACCTGTCCCACGGCTGGGTTTCTCCTTCTTCATTGACAGCGCCTTAAAACACTTGCTCGGTTGGATCCGTGCACATGGCTTTTCGATTGATGGTTTCGGCCTACTAGAGTCTATTGGAATAAAAAACTAATTAAACGTGTTTATCTACTGACTTAACCATTCCTTAAGAGTTTTCTTTATTTTTCGCCTTAACTCCTTGATCGAATCTGCCTCTACAACTATATCCGCGGAGATTATTACTGTACCAACTCCAACGCTTAATTCTCTGTGATCTCTTTCAAGAAAGCTTTTCCAAGTATTAGGATCATCAATTCGTTCCCGTTTGAAAATCCTCCTAAACCTAACTTTTTGAGGAGCGTGTATTGCTATTAGCCTAAAGTTAGAGAGACTGCGCTTAAATTCTTCAACTTCCTCGGGGCTTCGAATTCCGTCAACAATAGCAACCGAGTCGCTAAGTTTCCTAATTGCCTCTACAGTTAATCTTGCAACTATGTCTTTACCTTCTTCTTTTCGCATCTGAAGCATAACTTTACCCAAAGTTTTAGCAGTTATCTCTAGACCTTTCTTCCTGGCGTACTCTCTGATGAAGTCACCCATTACTATGACAGGGTATTTCATTGATCTCAACGCTTCTATGGCTGTAGATTTACCAGAACCGGGCATTCCAGTGATCCCAATAATAACTCTCTTTTTTTGACCCATCTCCTCTAGCTCCAGTCAATCCATCAAGATCAATTGAGTTTTATTTATGACTTATAAAGCATAAGTTTTGAGAAGACAAGTATAAGGATAGAGGAGAATTGTCTGAGAGAATAAGAAGCTTCATAGCTATTGATATTGACGATGAACTATTGTTAAATAGGTTAGTGGAGCTACAGCAAACACTCGTAAACACTGGGGCAAATTTAAAACTGGTAGAGAAAGAGAACCTTCATTTCACCCTGCGATTTCTAGGGGAAAATCCCGCTACCGCAATCAACAACATTTGTGATGAAATGAAAAAGGTTTCTTTCAAACCACTTAATTTGCATATGAAAGGAGTTGGAGTTTTTCCTAACATCAATCGAATAAACGTGGTATGGACGGGCATAGTCGAGGGAAAAGAAGAAATTAGAGCCCTTTTTAATCAAATTGAATCAAGGTTAAGTGCACTAGGATTTCCCCACGACCCAAAGGGCTTCAGCCCTCACCTGACCATAGCGCGTGTGAAAACAGGAAAGAACAAAGACAAACTAGCAAAATCTGTCACAGAGCTTTCTGACCATGAAGTGGGAAATATGACCGTAAACTATGTTAGACTTAAAAGAAGCATTTTAACCCCCAAAGGGCCAAACTATTCCACTATCTACAAGATCAGTGCATAGTGAGCACCATGAAAAACCTTGAGAGCATTCTAGAGGAAGTTGACAGAGAAGAAAAACCCAGTGAAAAAGAGAGAGAAGAAGTGCAAAAGATAACTGAAGAATTGCGTGCAGAGGTGGAGCGAAATATAAAGAAGACTGGAATTGATGCAGAGGTTAGGGTTGAGGGCTCAATCGCAAAGGACACATGGCTTAGAAGTGACAAAGATGTTGACATTTTTATGCTCCTGCCCACAAGCGTGAGTCGAGAGAAACTTTCCACTATATGTCTCCAAGCCGCAAAAAAAAGCGTCAAGGACTGCCAGTCCATAGAGAGATACGCAGAACACCCATACTTGGAGGCTTTGGTTGAAGATATTCGTGTTAACATTGTCCCCTGCTATAAGGTTGAACAAGGCAAATGGAAAAGTGCAACCGATAGAACACCTTTCCACACAGAATATGTTAATACAAAGCTGAAAATGGAAAAGCAGAAGAGGGAAATTAGGCTGTTGAAGAAGTTTTTGAAGGGCATCGGGATCTATGGAGCAGACATAAAGACTGGAGGCTTCAGTGGATATCTATGTGAACTCCTAGCTTTACATTATGAAAAATTCTCAAAAGTGTTGAAGGCAAGTGCAAAATGGAAAGTTGGCGAGATTATCGATGTTGAAGATCATTATGTGAGTAGAGAGGAAGATGCAGAGAAACTTTTTGATGAACCCCTAATTGTTATTGACCCTGTAGATAAACGGAGAAACGTTGCATCCGCGGTTCGTCGAGAATGCCTCGATACTTTTAGAATGGCCTCAAAGTTTATTCTTAAGAAACCGAATCTAAAGTTCTTCTACCCTCCTTTAATGAAACCATGGAATATCCGAGAGATAGAAAACAACCTGATTGATAGACAAACGGATCTAGTTTTCCTTAAAATAGGAAAAATTGATACAGTTCCAGATATCTTATGGGGCCAACTCTTTAAAACCCGCAAATCCATCTCCAACTTATTGAAGCAATCGGATTTTACTGTGGTTAGGTCGGGGATTTGGAGCGATGAGAAAAACAGCAGCATAATAACATTTGAACTTGAGAACAGAACCCTAAGAAACTTGAAGAAACATTTCGGTCCACCAGTTCTATCTCCCGAGGAGGATAAATTTCTAATAAAGTATATGAATTCGGATATAACTTCTTCAGGCCCATGGATAGAGACAGGGAGATGGGTTGTTCTAACTCGCAGAATAATTTTTGACGTAGTTGATTTGCTGCATAGGAAGTTGGATGGTGGCGGCATAAATGTGGGTGTAGCCAGTAAAGTTGCAGAAACAATAAGAAACAAATCCGAAATCTTAGTTAACAAAGAGATTTTATATTTTTACAAGAAAAATCCTGATTTTAGCGTTTTCTTAACAAAGTTTTTAATAGGAAAACCGGAGTGGCTAAACAATTACGCTGAAGCTTAAAAGCTTAGAAAATGAAAC
>JBDRNN010000250.1:0-2707 GCA_043811145.1 Candidatus Bathyarchaeota archaeon | reverse complement strand
ATCCTAGAACTGCGTACTCAGGGCCAGTATCCTTTTCCAAAGAACACAAAGCGTACCAAATGGATCCCAACATCAACGAAAGAAATAAAAAGGGAAAAGCATAGAAGAGAATCAGCGGTAAAAGGCCCCATCTTCGACACTTTTAATCCATAGCGTTGATCAATAATTTCAATATTTTCGATCTCATAGATCCCTCGGGGTGTTTTTCCTGGTGCTAATTACGGTCCGAAATAAATTGCAATATTTTAGTATTATCGTTGACATATATTGGATGCATATTTAATATTACGGTCCGAATAGGGGGCATATGGGTTACATGCTTCAGCGACAGTTTCGTAAAACTTCAGGTAAGATCTATAAATACTACTCCATAGTGGAGCCCTACTTCGAACAGGGGAAAAATAAGAAACGTATTATTGCTCGTTTGGGAGTACTTGAAGATACCCAGGCAGAAAAAATCAAAGCAGCTTTAAAGCTTAGGACCCACCCAGATATGGGTCTTTATGGTTTGGGGGATGTTGGATTTGTTCGGTGTTGGGATTATTTGGATGTTGCTTTCTTAAAAGAAGAATTCGACAGGTTTGGAATAGCAAAGCTCCTTGACGATAATCGAGCATTAATTTCGCCGGCTCAGGTACTTGCCATATTGGTAATCCACCGAATTCTTGCGCCTGGCTCTAAACTTAGGGCGACTCGATGGCTTAGGGATAATTTTTTGACATGTTTATTGGAATTGAATGCCGAGCAGGTTCAGTGCCAACATATCTACCGGGCACTTCCTTCTATTGAACAAGCTAAGACATCGTTTGAGGATTATGTTTTTTCTTATTTGAAGACTCAGGGTTCAACATTTGAAAGTGTTTTTTACGACATGTCTTCAAGCTACTTTGAGGGTACATGCGTGGAGTTAGGTGAGTTCAATGCACACTCCAAAGATCATCGTCCTGACCGGTTGCAAGTCGAGCTAGGTATCCTTGTAAATGAAAATGGTATTCCCTTCGCCTGGGATCTTTTTCCTGGAAATAAAGGGGAATCTCCTGTCATGATCCAGCAGGTAAATAAAATTAAAGAGCGTTTTGCCCTGAAAAAAACCTTGCTCATATTTGATCGTGGGTTTTTGTCTGACAAGAATCTCAAATATATCGAGCGAAATGGATACCACTACTTGACTGGCTTAGATAGTCCTCAAATAAATACCCTTCTAGATGTTTATCTCCCCCATTTTCATGAGAGACTAAATGAATCCAATGCCGAAGAGGAAATGAGAAAATATCGAGGAGAGAATGGCTACTGGACATCATACGATGAAAATAAATACTACTTTCAGCCAAAAAACTCAGCGCTGGTTGTCAATGACCGAAAAACAGCCTTAACTTTCGATGTAGATCGTTTTAAGCGAATCCGATATCAGCGTGGCATAAGGTTAGATCGGTTCAAGAAATGGGTTACAAAACATAATGTATGGTTAAGTCATTTCAAAAAAGATGCAAGCCGAAAAGCTATCGAAAACGATGTCAACAGTGAGCTTAAGAGATTGGCATTAACTAATTATGTAACCTATGATCTCCATCAATACATAAATGACGATCAAATTTTCATCCAAAAGAAAAATCAGCCCTATGCGAGTCAAGGTTATACAAGAAGAGTAAAGACTTTTAAGATCGTCTTTAGTAGCCACCTAGAAGAAAAATTGGATGGTTTCTTTGCTCTAGTTTGTTCTCCTCAATCAGATCTTTCCCCCAAGCAAATGGTCTACCATTACAGAGAAAAATACCGGATTGAAGAGGCTTTTAGAAACATGAAGTCACTTTTAAAACTACGTCCTTGGTTCGTTTACAAAGAAGAACATGTTCGGGCTCATTACAGTATCTGTGTTATTGCCTATGTACTTAAAAAACTTATCGATGAAAAATTACAAAGAGCTGGACTAAAAGATGAAGGGTACACATTGGAATCCATCTTGGAACAGTTTCACTCTATCAAGGCAGGGGAAATTGCTCTAGGCCCCCATAAAAAGATTGCCCTCACTGCCCCCACACCACTTATCAAGCAATGGCTGAGTGCGCTCGGCCAGTCCAAGCTTCTCAATACACCACAAAACTAGAATTACGGTCCGAATAAATACGCTAAATAGTTGTATTTATTGAATAGCGCTGTGCAGAAGTGTCGAAGACGAGAAGGCGCCACATGACATACGGCACAATAAGAGCTAAGAAGAGTCCAAGTACTATGAGACCAAGGTTTAAGTCACTTTCTTGTTCGTAGCTCATAGTTTTACCCCCGCGGGCATGAGTTTTGAGAGAAAGTGACTGTAATGCTCGATGACAATGTCCCCCCTCCCCCCAGCGACATTGACAAGTTCTCTAGCAACTTCATTTTCGTAAAGTACGTAGAGCACATATTCAAAAAGACCACGAGCAATTGCCATGCGGTAGTCATGTACTTTACTCTCATACCTGCCACGCGCTTTGCGCGTTGATTCAAACTCAAAGGCAAAGCGCTCCCCTTTGGAGTTTAGAAATATGCCATCCGGCACTAAGCTTTTCGATAACTCCCTGCCATGGTGCGAAAAGCCCAGAATGCGAATCTTACGTTCCGAGTACCAGCCATATGCTTTTCTGAGTCTTTCAAGTGACACACGGCAGTACGTGATAGCCTTCTCATGTTCGTAATACCTAAAATCCACGCTCTTAATCGGAAGCGCATA
>JBDRNN010000249.1:0-3512 GCA_043811145.1 Candidatus Bathyarchaeota archaeon | reverse complement strand
CCATAATGGAAGCCGAGACCGCCTGTAAATAGGCCATAGCCATAAGCGTTGTGCATTACATCCTGTCTTCTAACGCCTGTAGCGTAGAGTGATCTTGCCATTAATTCTGCCCAAACATCCATGTCGTTTGCGGTGTATGCTCCAACCACCGGATTTCCTGTTGTTCCACTTGAGGCATGTATTTCCACAATGTCATCAAGATGAACTGCAAGCATTCCAAATGGATAATTATCTCTTAGAGCATCCTTCGATGTGAAAGGAATTTTTTGAGCGTCCTCGAGCGTCCTTATATCATCAGGCGTTATTCCTGCACATTTGAATTTGTTCCGGTAAAACGCCGAATTTTCGTAACAATACTTCACTTGCTCTTTGAGTAGCTGAAGCTGATGTTTCCTGAGTTCGTCTCTTGTTGCGGTTTCGATTTTTTTGTTCCAGTATATATCAGCCATTAACAAAATCTCCAATTAAATGCCCAAATATACTTCTTTTATGTGGTCATTAGACAGCAGTTCTCTCCCTTTGCCTTCTATAATAATTTTACCTTCTTCAAGAACGTAACCTCTATTGGCAATATTCAAAGAATCGCGGATGTTCTGCTCAACAAGCAGGACAGTGACTCCCTCTTCGTTTATTTTACGCAATGTATCCAATACTTTTGCTACGATTATGGGTGCCAAACCAAGTGAAGGCTCATCAAGTATCAAGAGTTCAGGATTTGACATCAGACTTCTGCCTATGACAAGCATCTGCTGTTCTCCTCCACTGAGAGTCTGAGCCAAAGCTTTCTCTTTTTTTCTCAACACAGGGAAAATTTGGTAAATCTTTTCCTTTGAATCCTTGACTGCGTTTTTGTCATTTATTGTGTAAGCACCCAAAAGCATGTTCTCTTCAACAGTCATTCTCGGAAAAATTTCCCTGCCCTCAGGAATCAAGCTTACTCCTTTCTTAACAATTTCGTATGTTGGCAATTTTTCGATGTTTTCGCCTTTGAAACGGATAGTTCCATTTTTTGCAGGCAACAAGCCCATAATCGTTTTCACCAGCGTGGTTTTGCCTGCACCATTAGGACCAATTATGCTAACTATTTCTTTTTCTTTAATCTTGAATGACACATCCCAGAGTATTTGGATCATACCGTATGCCGCAGAAACATTTTCAACTTCCAGCATCTTCAATCCTCATAAAATGAAAATTTCTTACCTAAGTACACTTTGACTACGTTCTCGTCATTACATACTTCTTCAGGTGTTCCTTCACAGATTTTCTCACCATGATGCAGAACGGTCACTCGATCACATAGACCCATAATAACTCTCATAACGTGCTCGACTATGAGTATAGTTACTCCCTTTTTATTGATGAGTTTTATCAAGGCTATAGCTGCATCACTTTCCTTTGGTGTCAAACCGGTGAGAAGCTCGTCCAAGAGAAGCAGTTTAGGCGATGTTGCCAAGGCTCTTGCGAGCTGGACGCGCCTCAACTCTACCACATTCAAATTCTTTGCGGGAAGATTGAACTTGTCTTGACTCAAACCCACGAACTCCAATAGTTCCTTAGCCTTGTCCAAGGGATCTTGCGCGTCTTCAACATTTTTTCGTCCAAAAAGCGCGCCTGTGAGCACATTTTCAAGGGTAGTCATGTCTGGGAAGGATTGTACAGATTGAGAAGTCTTTGTTATTCCTCTAGAGCAGACTAAATGAGGTGGGAGTTTCGAGATGTCCTCATTCATGAACAAAACTTTACCCGAGTCGGGTTTGTAAACTCCACTAATAACGTTCAACATTGTTGATTTCCCAGAGCCGTTAGGACCTACGAGCCCGGCAATTTCGTTTTCATTGACTGTGAAATCTACCTTTTTTAATGCCTTTAGTCCTCCAAACTCTTTTGAGAGTTCAATACAGCTAAGCAATTCTGTGGTCTCCGCCTTAAGGAATGAATGTTAGATATGTGAAAATATAAATATTGTTTGAATCTACTTGAGTTGGGGAAGAGAGATGCCTATAAAACAAGTGAGTGTCTTCTTAGATAACAGGCCTGGGTCTCTATCTGAAGTAATTGCACATCTTGACAGGTTTAAAATTAAGATATTTGCTTTGTCAATTGCGGATGCTGGCGAATTTGGTTTAATTAGGATCATAACAGAAGATCCTGAAAAGGCTACAAAAATTTTGCAAGTCGCAGATTTCAACCTTGCCACTTCGAAAAAGAACGTTGAAGTAATAGTTATTTTGATAACAGAGAAAGATAAGGTCTCCAGAGTAGCCAAAATTCTAGGAGATGCGGATTTGAATATCGAGTATGCCTATTCATCTGCGGTACACATAAACGGGAAATTTGCGTTGGTCCTAAGAGTCAACGATTTAGATAAAGCTGAAAAATTCTGGAAAAAAACAACATACCATTCTTTCCTTAGATGAGATCAAAAAGAGCTTTGAATGAAACCCTCACAATTAATTTGAACCGATATTTGAGTCTAGCCCGAGACTCCACTGTGAACATTTCTCTGAGTTACTTCTGAACGTTTTGAAACGTTTTTTAAGTGTCGGGTAGATACGTTACTTTTCAATGACTTTTGCCCTTGAGTAACCCGTGTGGATGAACTTTATGGTAACTCTGATTGATATCTTGATTCTCGCCGTTGTTCAGGGTTTAACCGAGTGGTTACCCGTTTCTAGTTCTGGTCATCTAGTAATCACCCAAAAAGTTCTCGGCTTGAACCTTCCCCTAATCTATAGCGTCATGCTACACGTCGGCACTTTAATCGTCATTCTCACAGTTTTCCGAAAAGATGTCGCAGAAATAATTAAAGCCTTGGTTAAGCGCGAATTCCAAACTGAAGAGGGAAAACTTGCATTACTTATAGCCGTTGGTAGCGTGCCCATAGCCATTATAGGCTTCGTCTTCTACGACTTCTTCGAATCGCTCTTCGATAACCTTCTTGTGGTAGGAGTAGCCCTCTTAATCACGGGTTGTGTACTCTTCTTTTCCGAAAGGAGAATAGGCAACAGGAAAATGGGTATTCTGGATTCGTTATTGATCGGGCTGGCTCAAGGAGTTGCCATAATCCCAGGGGTTTCCAGAAGCGGCGTAACAATAGCCACAGGATTATTAAGAAAAATCGGCAAAGCAACCGCTTTCAGGTATTCGTTCTTGTTATCTGTGCCCGCCGTAATAGGAGCAACCCTTATGGAGTCAAGAGAATTGGTAACGGGAAACATTGATGTGGTTCCGCTGTTTCTGGGAGCAATAATTTCCATGATAGTGGGCTACGCATCTTTAAAACTTCTCCAGAAGATAGTTATGAGCGAGAAATTCCACCTGTTTGCCTATTACTGCTGGATAGTTGGAATAGTGATAATTCTTTTCATAATCTTTCAATAGATTGGTCACATGTTTTCTCTAAAAACTGTGGTAAACTTCTTAAGCTTGCTCGAGATTTTGGGAAGGAAGACTAACGTATTTAAGTTATGTATCCAATATGGAAAAGGAATGTAGAGGGGATATCGTGGGCA
>JBDRNN010000248.1:0-4772 GCA_043811145.1 Candidatus Bathyarchaeota archaeon | reverse complement strand
CCCAAAAACCAGGAAAGGCCCAAAACTTCACGTAAAACTCTACGAGCACTGTGGCAAAAAGTTTCGGAAAGCAGAGAAAATTTCAGCTATTGTTTGAACGTTAATTTCAGCCGTACTGGTGCATGATTTTATATACAGTTTTATTCGAGTAGTCTCTGAAGGTGTTTTGTATGCCTACATTTTTAGTAACTCAGAGGCATTCTCCGGAAAACTGTCCAGGACATAATGAAAAAGTGAGAGGTGTGCTTCTGAAGCTAGTGGAGAAAAGTGAGGAACTGTCAAAGAAACACGGAGTCAAACTTGTTGGAGGCTGCCTCGTAGACTCGGAACATATGGTTACCGAGATTTATGAAGCACCCAGCTTAGAGGCTTTCCAAGCGTTCAACATGGAACCCGAAATGGGGGCAATGGGTGCCTACTACACAATGGAGATAAAAGTAGGGGTAGACGTGAAGGAATCAATGAAAATGTTAAAACAAACAAAATAAAAACCTCCTTATTTTTTGAATCCAGTGAAGAACATTTGAAGACTCAGGGCAGACAGTTAGCTGGAATGTTGCTTCTGAGGGCTAATTTTTTTCAACATATTTTAAAAGTTTCTTGTACGTGTTCCGCAAAGTTACTTCGGTAATCTTGGACGATTCAGCCAAGATCCTCTGAGGCGTCTTTACTCCGGTACGCTCGCATGCGATGTACAGGACCGCCGCAGCAACACTTATAGGATTTTTGCCAAAAAACATTTTTTTTATCTATCTCCTCCAGAAGATCCAGGGCAGCAGTCTCCGTTTTTCCGGGAAGGTTATTGTTCGAGGCAATCTTGGAGATGTAGGTTTTAGGGTCTTGAACAGGAGCCTTCAAATCCAGTTTAGACATCAAAAAACGATAATGCTGAGCAATATTCCTCTTCTTGCAAGGACTTATCGAAGCTATTTCCTCAAGCGTCCGCTGATGGCCCGAAGTTCTCAACGCAACATGAAGAGCCGCAGCCATCATCCCCACAATAGAACGGCCACGCACCACACCCCGGTTAAGAGCATCCCGGTAGATGTGGGCTGCCTGCTCCTGAATCTCATGAGAAACATGAAGCTGATCCACGAGCCTGTCCAGCTCGGTCAGCGCCTGAAGAAGGTTCCGCTCCTGAGGCCTGTAGGGAACACGTGTCTGCCATTTTCGTATATGCTGCATCTGTGTCTGAGCTTCAGGTGACAGACCACGACCCAACGTATCTTTCAAATCAGTTGGGATAACAGTGGAAAGACCTTTGTCTGGCTTGAGGATGGAGACTGGACTGCCTATTCTGCTCTTTGCATTTCTTTCTTCAGGTGTATAGGCCTTCCATTCAGGTCTGGTGTCCAAGGGTTGCTCTCCTAAAACTAGTCCACATTGACTGCAAACTGTTTCACCAGATTCATCAGCAGCCTGTACGATAAGCTTGTTGCCACATTCAGGGCATTTTCTGAAATTTTTCTGCAAAGACTCTAATCTTACCATAACAATATTCCCTTTAGCAGATCCTATTTCGAATCATGACTAATAGGTGCTGCAGATGATTTTTTCATCGTAAAGTGTTATCCAACATTCTCGACATATCATGATCTTACCACGTTTACTATGCTCGGCTAACAGTAACGTTAGATCATCGTTTTCTTTTCCACAATTTTTGCATTTACTCATTTTCTTTCAACCACCTAATCATGAGGTTAAACACCATCCGAGTATGGATGATACGTTAAGGTATAAGATTGAGCCATGGTGCAGGGGCTTAATGTTGCCCACGTATGCCCTGTAAGGTATGCATTGTAAAGCTGTGTAAGCGGAGTTTTGTCTTAACGTAAACATCACTAAAAAACTTTATGGTACCATAAATGGAAAGAATGTTCTATGATGCGGATAATGTCATCGTGAATATGAGATTTAATAGCTATTTTGGCACTGTGGGTATCTGTACAGGTACAATATGCCCTCAGGTGACATCAACCTCAACCGTTTGTCTATAAACTCAATTTTGGATGGCATCCATCCCGGAACTTTAAAGTCGTGAGAAACAACCTTAGCTCCCTTCTTTAACTCCCAATCCAGCTTGGGCTTGACCTTTGCATTCGCATCATCCGTCAGATACAGGGTGACCACATCGGCATCCCCTAAATTAAACCGGAACAGGTCATTATGGATAACCTTAACTCTATCATCGAGCTGACGCTTCCTTATTCGGTACATTGCTTTTTTATAGAGCCTTCTATCCAGCTCTACACCAACTGCTTTTGCTCCAAAATTCTGTGCAGCAGTCACCAATATCTCTCCTGTTCCACACCCTAAATCACACACCAAATCATCAGAACATAATCCAGCCAGACTGAGCATCTTTACAGCCACCTCACGGGATATCGGAAAGAACGGCGCAATAGACAAATGCGGACCCAAATCTAACTTTGATTCACCAAGGGTTTCTGAACCTTTAGCATTTAGTCTTGTCTGTCTCATAATATTCTCCTTCCAGTAAGATTTTGATGGGACAAGTCGAATTTTATGGGTTAAAAACCCAAGTCATGAAGGTAGCAGCGGTCGGATATGCAAAAGTATATGCATATGCTGATGCTCGAAGTTTACGGTAGGTTTTACTCTAAAAGATCAGCTTGCTTCAAGCGAATCGTTATCTGGGGGATTTTTTTCTCAACTTCTTCCACAACATCTTCAGGTCGTTTAATAGCTTCTGTAAGATCGTGATTGGTCTTCGAGCCGTTACAAAGGTGCCAGAACTTCAACAATTTAGGGGTTACCCTATAGGCTTCGCCTTTATCGTTCATCAGACCTAGTGAACCATCAACTAGCTTACAAGTTTTACCTTTCTTTTTGGGTTTCTCAGAACATTTTTCCATGTTACTGATACTTGTAAACTTATCTCTGAATAGTTTTGAGGTTCAGTTTTTGGGAGTACGTTTGCACATTTCACGTTTAGCTGCCGAAGGCAGTTGATTTGTTTTTGAACATTTTCTGTAAAAGTGTTTTTTCGACAAAAAATTGATGCGTGCTCGATATAAGATGATTAGTCAAACAGTAAAAGAGAATTTAAAAAAGCATTGGAGGATAATTTTTGCCGGATGCTTCATATTAGGTGTAGGCATAATTTTGATACTTGGTTTGAGTCTAAACTGGGCATCTGGAACTGCTGTTACAGCAATTATAGTGTTTTTAGGCATCATTATTGTTTTGGGAAGTCTCTTAGCACCAAAGGAAGAGCAAACTGAAGTAAAAGAATGTGCTATCAAACCAGTGAGTCCTCTAGAAGAGGGAAATAAAAAAATGAAGCAGCAGGATTTGAATAAGCATAATCTCTCAGCGTTTTTAGGTTATTATTCAAGTACAGGAATGTCTCATACCGCGATATTTGTAGCATTTATTTTTGGGCTTTTTATAGTTCTGTCTATATTATCTGGTCAAATCGAAATAGGCAGAACCCCTGTAAGTTTTGTTCTTCTATCAATAGTGTACTGGCTTCTTTGGATAGGCGGGTCGTATTCATTATTAAAATTTTCTTATTATTTTAGAGTGACATCTTACATCTTGGAGCATATTGGCGCTTACAAAAAACTTTTCGATTTAGATGGGTTATTTAAAGATGAACATGTTGAAAAACCGAGTCATATTCCTCACGAGTGTCAATATGCAGAAGTACCGTTGTATGATCCGCGGATCTATAAACATCTTCGGGCAGTCTATAGAATAACCACGGGGGAACTTAAGAATAAGTGGATTTTGCGGGGTACGTTAGCAGTTTATCTTGCAATAGGTGTTTTTCCATATATCGCCGTATTGCTAACTAAACTAAGCGTTCAATTAATGCCCATTATTTGGGTGTGGTAGCTCGGTGCGCACACGTACTGTCAAAGAACTCAGACAAAATATGCTATGATGGAAAACTTATTAATTCAAAGTCAAAACGAGCTTAGTAAAAACGTTGATGCAAAAAAGCCAGAGAGATCCCACCGGCATAAATGCTATCCCGTCCATTTTCACGTTTCAAGCTTGCCTATTCCATACAAAAGCATATTCAAACCTACACCGAATATTGCAATGCTTATGCTGAGCAAAGCCCAGTCAGTTGCCATATTCTAACTATAAAAGACTAGTGATCATAAGTTTTTTCTTAATAGTATTACTCCAAGTTCTTCATCTGCCAGCTAAATCCACTTCTATACCTATTGCAAGGTAGACAAATTGCGTTATTGTGTTAATGTTCGGGTAAAAATATATCCATGAAATATTCAACTATCCCTTCTCTCAATAATACGGAAGGTAAAAATCTAACTTTTGGGTATCCATGAATCAAGAGAAAAAGAAGCTCATGCGGCAATATTACAAATAGTTAATTGAATTGGTCGATATTTGGGGTTCAGAGACTCAATTGTTTGAAAACTATTGTCTTTTAACAGGTGGGAATTGTCCATTTTTTTCTGTTGAGATAAAAAATGATTTTTTCATATCTGAACCTTATGATGCTGAAAGACAGCAAAGAGAAAGTGCTATTCAAGGAGCTCTCCAGGGTTTTTCTTATATTATTGCTGATAAGGATGTAATGAATATTGCTTTGACTTGTAAAGTATGCCAAGAAATTCAATCATCGCAATTCGGTATTGTAGATATTACAAATTTTAATTATAATGTTCTTATTGAACTTGGAATGTTATACGGGTACAATAAACCTGTCGTTATAATAGTTAAAAAAGACTTTAACTTACAATATGAAATACCTTCGAATATCATTGGTATTGAAC
>JBDRNN010000247.1:0-2006 GCA_043811145.1 Candidatus Bathyarchaeota archaeon | reverse complement strand
ATACGACCATGACTTAAACGATAATTCGGATTCTGCAAACAAAAGAAGGGCTATAAGATTAGTGGCTAAGGTTCCCACTTTGGTAGCTGCAATTCACAGGTTACGAATTAATCAGAGACCTCTCAGTCCAGTAGGGAACTGTGCTCTCGCCGAAAACTTTCTTTACATGTTCAGAGGAATCTCTGCAGATAATGAAGAAAAGGGTGCAATTGACCGCTTTATGACTCTTCACGCTGACCATGACTTCAACGCCTCAACCTTTGCGGCTCGTGTTACAGCAAGCACAAACTCGGATGTATATTCGGCAGTCACCTCAGCAATTGGAACCCTAAAAGGGCCCCTGCATGGAGGTGCAAGTGAGAAAGTAATGTATATGCTAGACGACATAAACACCGAAGAAGAAGTGGAAGATTACATTCAAGGCATGTTAGCTGATCAAAAAAAGATAATGGGCTTTGGTCACCGTGTGTACAAGACCGAAGACCCTAGAACCAAACATCTCAGGGGGATAGCTGAACAGTTATGTCACAATAAAAACACCTTGCAAATTTACAATTTGTCTCTTAAGATTGAGAATGTTGTTCATGAGAAGAAAAAGATTTTTCCCAACGTAGACTTCTATGCTGCAGTAACACTAAATACTCTAGGGGTTTCCTCTGAATTCTTTACTTCGTTTTTTGCGTCCAGCAGAATCTCTGGATGGGTTGCTCATATTTTAGAACAGTATGAAGATGCGGTTCTCTTGCGTCCGTCATCAAAATACGTGGGTGAATTCAATAGACCCTTCATTCCAATAGAACAAAGATAAACATATAACGTATTACAGCATTTTTTATTGTAGCTGGCGAAGAGGATTTGATCCTACACCTCCAGAAGGCGGTAAACCAATCTATGCCTGAGGAAAAGACAAGGACCTTGACCTATGGGTTACATTGACAATTTTCACGGTTTTCAAGAAATTGTATGGTTGAACTTTACAATACGCCATAACTGTATTTGTACACCAATTAACATACCCACATGTTCTGAATGCATTAAACAAAAATTTACACTACCCAGTAACATAATTTTAGTCCCGCCATTTACAGCGACAACCGGCGATTAACTTAATTCATTTTTACTGTTTTAACTTAAGTTTAGCCATTAGATGAAAAAAATAAGAGCTAATGCGCTTTTTGTCATGCTATTCTTTAATCATATATGTTCAGTGCTAATCGGAATTTACTATTTTAATTTCCTATATTTCTCCATAGCATACTCAACCGTTTCAAAGGCTTTTTTGGCATTTTTCCACTCTTTCACTCTAGCCCACTTATGCTTTTCCAATCTCTTATAAGTCTCAAAGAATTCCTGAATCTCAGCAATTTCGTGTTCATGGATGTCACTAATTTCGTGGTATCCTTCGAACCTACGGTCGTTAACCAGCACCGAAAGAATTTTTGTGTCAAGGCCCTCTTCATCTTCGATTACCAAGGCACCTATAACTCTGACTTTAACGATGCAGCCAACTTCTAGAGGTTCAAAACTTATCGCCATAATGTCAAGTGGATCTTCATCATCAAACCAGGTTTGAGGTACGAAACCGTATTCAACTGGGAACACAACTGAGGAAGGAATAATTCTATCTAAGACGAAAGCACCCCATTCTGTGTTGTATTCGTACTTGTCTCTTGAACCACTAACAACCTCAATAACCATGTTTAGCAGTTCTGGAGGGTTATCTCCAACAGGAATTTTCTTCCAAAGATTCATAATATTAGTTCTCCTTATTTCGAATTCTTGATTTTCTGTCGGCTTATAGGGTTCTATGATCCTAATTTGTTGTCTAAAGAGACCAAAAGATACTTTTTATGTAGCCTGTGCGGGTTTGGATATACTTAGAAAGGTATCCGCTTAGTTCCGCTGACATAGTAGCTATTGAGAATTGAAGTGGATTTAAATCTTATGTGTAAGGCAGCATTCATTTTGTGAGTTATCGAGAATGTGAATGAATGACTTCCCAATAA
>JBDRNN010000246.1:0-2200 GCA_043811145.1 Candidatus Bathyarchaeota archaeon | reverse complement strand
CTTTGAGAAGACCGTGGAAAGCGGAAGCGAGGGAATAATGTGCAAATCCATGAATCAGGATTCTGTTTATCAGGCAGGAGCAAGAGGCTGGCTCTGGATAAAATACAAACGCGACTATCGAAGCGAAATAACTGACACCGTTGACTTGGTAGTGATTGGAGCCTTCCACGGAAGAGGAAAACGAGCAGGAACATACGGAGCATATCTTTTAGCAGCATACAACCCAGACATGGACATTTTCGAGACGGTAACAAAAGTTGGAACTGGATTCACCGACGCGGACCTTGAGAAGCTTCCAAAACTACTGAACAAACATAAGATAAGCCATAAACATCCCCGTGTTGACTCAACCCTTGATGTGGATGTTTGGTTTGAGCCAGTAGTTGTCATCGAAATTAGAGGAGCTGAGATAACACTTAGTCCCATCCACACATGCGCCATGAATGTCATAAGAAAAGAAAGCGGACTTGCCATACGGTTTCCACGTTTCACAGGGAAATATAGGGTAGACAAATCCGCAGAGGATGCAACAACCACCCAAGAAGTTGTCGAAATGTATCGAAGCCAACTCAAAAAGATAGATGGCTAACCATTAAACTATTGAGTGTTTTTCAGTTCCTCAAGACGTTTTGAAACTGTGAAATCCAGTTGATCCCTCAGCCCATTTCCGATTGGTTCTAGAAGTTTCACTGCGCTTAATCTCCCAATTAGTTCATGGTCTTCAAGAACTTCATCTGCCCATTTTTCGAAGTCTCCCCGATAAAGGTGAAACTCCAGAGATGCAGTTTCGACTTCTCTGATTTTATTTGCAAACTCTTCTAGTGACATCGCCCTGTGACCTGTGTAGTTACCGACAGATGTGAAGAAATAGAAAGCGTTATTTCTAGATAATGTTCTAAGAATTCGGGCGGAAGATGAAGGTTTCAAAACATGACGCTCTCCTTTAATACGAGAAAGAGGCTCTTTACAGTTTAACTGTAGACATCAAATCTTTTATAGTTTTCATTATTTCTAAATCAAGAACCTTTCTTCTTTGATTTTCTTTGTAATTATTGAAGTTCTGATTCTCAGCACTCCCTGAAGAGGTGCAACCTTTTTCGCTATAAACGAATGAAGGCTATCTTGGTTTTCAGCATGCACCTTCGCGATTATCAACAATTCCTCAGAAAGAGACAACGAAACTTCCAAAACCTCCTTAGCCTCTGACAGCTTCTTTGCCACATTCTCGCTTTCTTTTGGATCAGTGTAAACTGTCATGCCAGCGGTTATGTGGTTTAGCCCAAGCCTTTCAATATCGATGTCAACTGTCCATTTTTGGATGACACCGTTTTTCTCTAACTTTCTTATTCTGTCATAGACTGTAGAGTGGGCTACACCTAATTGGCGACCAACCTCAGAGTAGGTTTGCTTCGAATTTTCTTGGATAGCCTGTAATATTTTCCAGTCTAAGTCATCAAGAGAAAGCACTTGATTTTTCAGTTTCATCGTCCAAACCTTGAATATATTGATCACTCTTTCAGGTTTGCCAATTTATCGTTTACTGTCGGAAAACTGTAGATTATTCAACGTTTTTTCGTAAAATTTTCAATAAACAAGTTTACGGAACATTCACCAAATTATAGAAAAATGTAATAAAAAAATGGTACTAACTACATTTGTTCAATTTTTAAGGTGCTAATCAACATTTTTTCGGCATTCCTGTCGAACAACCTTAAATCTACGATAATGGACTAATTCTATAGTTAGCCACTTAGGGTATGCCGATGAATTTACAGTTTCCCACAGTTTGGAGTTTAATCGACAGTTTTAAGGAGCGGTGCCGATTTAGCGGCTGGGAAACACGCGAAACCGAAGACTGGATCAAAACAGAAGACGGCGAATACCACAGTTTTCTTTGGACACAAACCATCCATATATCCACGTTTGAAAGAATCGCAACAAACCGCAAATGCGGAATCCGCCGCGGCAACTCTTACGAGGTGGTAGGTATCTCATACATGGGTTGGCTGTTCCAAGAAAGACTGCCAGAATTCATGATATTATGGATTAAAGCAAACCCTGAATTAATACAGACAACAGCCATATTTGACCTTAGTTGCGTCTACACTGGAGAGAATATCTGCCGAAAGTTTAACGAAACTGAAAGCATGGTCTTCAAGAAATTTGAGCAGTTTCTGGAAGAAGAATGGGACATAGAATT
>JBDRNN010000245.1:0-2299 GCA_043811145.1 Candidatus Bathyarchaeota archaeon | reverse complement strand
TGTTTCGTTCTTTACATTGTTTGTTTCATTGCCTTGTATGTTCTTAGCAATTCTCCTGGCGCTAGTTTAAACCGGTTTTCGGTTTTGCCGCTCATTCCTGGGATGAATGTGTATCCTAGGTTTTCGAATTTTGCTTTGATGGTTTCGATGGTTTCATAGGTTGTTCTTGCTATGCTGTTTTTCTCTCCACTTTCTGTTGTCACATAATCTCTGAGCCTTATTGCAAAAAGGCTAGGTGGCAATATGCTTTGTATGTCGTAAGGATTCATTGGCGTGTCTGCATTCAGTGTGAAGGTTAAGTCTAATTTTCGCGGGTTTGAAACTTGGCTCATCCAGAGCTCGCCAGCTTTTCGTATGGTTTGAAAGTTTGCGAGTGGCATTGCTGTTATGCTTTGCCTGTACTCTTCGCTTGTCGAGTTTAATGAAATCTGAAATTGAACAATGTTTGAATAGTTCTGAGCTGCTTGCACAATGGCTTCGTAGGTGTTCCAAGCGTTTTTGGCGGCTGGGAAGATTGTTGAAATCTTAGCCTGCAAAGGAATCTGCTCATTCATAGCTTCTAGGAATTGACTTGTTTCTGAGTTTAGTAGTGCGTCTCCTCCGTTAACTAGTGTGGCTTTTACTGGCTTTTTGAATATGTTATACCCTCTCTTGATTGCAGTTCTTAGCAAGAGTGCGAGTTGATCTAGCAGTTCATCTGCAGTCAGGTTTCGTTTGAAACTTTCAACATCACAAAACTTGCATTTGACTGCGCAGCCTGCTTGAACAGATAAAGCAGCAAGGTACTTCAGATGCTGGTAGCCATCACAAAATGTAGCTTCAATCACATGACCATCCACTGTCTCTAAGGGTACTTTTAGGAAGTTGTCTCCAAAGCTCATGTCCATGAATGATTGAAGCCTTGTTTCTCTGGCTGCAAAGTTTCTGATTTTTTCATCAAGTTTCATTTTATCATCTGTTATTGTTTGATTACTAGTACGCATGGGATGTCTGAGCTGTATATTGCGCTCATAACTTCTGAAATGCGCTTTTTGAACGTTTGTTGGCTTACAAATATTAGGTCATTACCTTCTTGTCTCTTAATATTCAACAGTTGAGCAATACAGTTTCTTGTTTCAAACGCTTGCTTGCCTGCGGTAACTATGACATCACCTTGTCTTAGGCTGTCGGTTATTGTTTTTGAGCTGAATTGGTTGATGTAAACTTCAATTGCAGGGTTTGACCCTGTGAAATTGATCAGTTGCAGTATCTTGTTGATGCTGTCCATCCTATCATGTAACTTACTGCTTTTGAGAGCTTGCCTAGCATCTGCCATACTTTTGCTGCTTGTTATTGTGCTTAAATCTATGTACAGTTTGAACGGTCTATGCTCGTTATATAGCTGCAATGCGATGCTTAACACGTCTGTTTCATGAATTTCCAACATTTTCATCGTTAATCTCCTTATTTTGGGCTTTTCGGAAGTTATCCGGGCTTTTTAGCCTGTTTTTTTGCACCTTTTCGGTGGCAAACTACATTTTATCGACATATAAAATATATGTCACATATACATAATAACACTTGTTATGAATTAAACAGTAGTAACAGATAACGGGTATAAGAACTTGTGCTGTAGCGATCACTACAACATAACAACCATCTAGAAACAACAACTTAGAACTTTTTGGCAGACTTCCACATCAAATCAAAATAGTGATGATATGCATCAGCAACTTGCTGATTTGGTTTCAAACCTATCTTTGAAGATCTGTTTTGCTTCTGTGCTTGTTTGCGTTGCAGATAAAAAGTATTTTCATTTTGGCCTTTTTTCTATTTCAGATCCAATTTCAGCAATAACTTCATGGTCTTGCTTATCTCGTTTTGGTTCTTGAGTGTTCTTGTGAGTACTTTTTTTGTTTCATTTTGGTTATAGTCTATTGGCTTGATCTTATCTATGGCTGCAAGGTCTTCCGCTGTTTCTACCCTTACCTTCTCCATTATATCGTAGCTTCTGAGTATTTGCTTTTGTCTAAAGTTAGATTGCATGTTATTTCACCTTCTCTCGTCATACTTAGCTCAAGACTATGCCTACGTCTTCCATTGCTTCTTCTATGCTTTTGTATCGTTTGGTTCTTTTTAGGTTGATTTGGAAGAATAGGTTGTCTTCTTGCCAGAATTTTAGTTGGTGGCTGAAATTATTCCAGTTCATTATTTTCTCTCGTTTATGAACATATTCTATTTTGTCGCAGAAGATTCTAGTTTGATACTTGGTGTTCTTTAATTGTATTCTTGCAATTAGTCCGTACGGGTAGGATTTGAT
>JBDRNN010000244.1:0-4597 GCA_043811145.1 Candidatus Bathyarchaeota archaeon | reverse complement strand
GAAGTTACCCCCGAAATAAGACCGGGTTTATCTAGCCCCACTGCAACTAAAATCATGTTACCGCCCAATGAGTACGCCACCAGCCATATTTACAATTTTGATAATACTTCCAAAAGTTTATCATTTTCCTTCGAAGTTCTCACTGTAAACCTTAGACAATTCTCAAGTTTGGGTTGATCGCCAACATCTCGTGAGACAATCCCCTGCTTTAAAAGTTTTGAATAAACATACGAACTTTTCAACTTTAAAAACTTCAGGAGATAAAAATTGGCGCTAGAAGGATACATATGAATTCCACTTAGTTCTTTAATTATCTGCGATAACCTTTCCCTCTCGTTGACAATGAGCCCCACATTTTTTTTCATGTGGTTTATGTTTCTTAAAGCAGATATTGCCAAAGCTAAGGATATCACACTTAAGCTGTTGGGTGGCCGCATAATATTAAGAAGCTCAACTGTTTTTTCCGCAGCCAATATGTAACCTACCCTTGCTCCAGCCAAGCCGAAAGCCTTGGAAAAAGTTCGGAGGACTATCAAATTTTGATATTTATTAATTAAGTCCATAGCAGTCTCGCCACAAAACTCGACGTATGCCTCATCAACGACAATTGTACACTTCGTCTCCTGCAGTATACGCAAAATCGCGTTTCTTTGCGTCAAGTTACCAGTTGGATTATTAGGACTGCATAGAAAAATAACTCGCGTTTTATCATTCACCGCTTTTAAAATGGAATCCACATCATCTGTAAGATCGTCTTTGCGGAGAACCGACATACTTTTCCCACCCATAACCTCCACCACAACTCTGAACATGGTGTAAGTTGGAGCCGAAACTAAGGACCCAGTGCCTGAATCGATAAATGTTTTCGCTATTATATCCAAAGCTTCATCTGCACCAGTTGTAACTATGATCTGGCTTGGTTTAGCACCCGTATACTTGGACAAGGAGCTTCTCAATTTGAAGTATGATGTTTCAGGGTACTCATTAACTCCAACTTCGATTAAAGAGGAAGCCAATTCAGAAAGTATTTTCTTTGGAGGAAAGGGAGAGGTATTCGTATCAAACCGCAGTATACTACCTGGTTTTATGCCCATTTTTGAAGCAAGTTGCTCACTGGATGGTTCCCATTCGTATGGTCTGAACTTTTTTAAAGTTTTTCTAACTTTCATGTCATTTCCCTTAGCTCAAATTGCAGTATCAGATAAAAACCGGAATTTAAAAGATTGTGCTAAAATGCCCCCATAAGGGATCTTTCAAAGAGACAAACAAAAGATCCACAAGACGGTTTCTTCGAACTACAAGACATTTTTTAGGCATCTTAGTTATCGCACCATCTTTTTTTGAAACTATTAACACAAATAATATGAAATGAATGAAATATAGCCACAAGTCTACATAAGCTTATCACGGAGGAAAACAAAACGAAGTCAGAGTTAGTGAGTTTCTATTCTGAAGGCAAAAGGATATTTGGCAATTTACACTGTCCTTATGAAAACGCCCCCTGCATAGTCACACTACATGGCCTCGAAAGTAGCAAGGATGAGGGAAAATGGCCATTTATCGCATCAAAACTATGCGAAAATGGCTACGCCTGCCTAAGATTTAGCTTTCAGGGTTGCGGAGTAGGGAATGAGAGAAGTGAAGGTAACTTCGAAGATGTGACGTTAACGAGGAGACTCAGCGACTATACTGCTGCTTTAAGGTTTCTGGAGGATTCAAAGAGAGTTGACACAAATAGGGTAGGCGTTATTGGATCGAGTTTTGGCGGCATGGTTGCGATCGCTCAAGATATAACCCTAAAAGCAATGGTAACTCTGGCAACACCTTACAAGATCCTTCGTTACGAAAAACCCGCAATACCTAAAAAGAAAGACGGATATTACATACTGCCTTCTGGCAGAAAAATTAAAGGTAGCTTTTACGAAGACCTAAGGAACTATGATCTTCTGCAGGCCATTAAGCATGCATCACCAATTCTAATAGTCCACGGTAGCTCGGACAAGATTGTGCCGATAGAACATGCCTATAAAATGTACGAAGCAGCATCTGAGCCTAAAAGGATTGAAAAAATAGAAAATGCAGATCATATTTTCGCAAGTGGTTTAGAGAAAATTATTGAACTTAGTTTACATTGGTTTGAAAAATATTTGTAAATCGAAAGTTCACCTCATCGATAAACTTTACAGTGCGTTATCTACTATATTGTCGTTCCCATGGGTGGTTTTGACGATTTCCTTTTTAATTCAGGGGGCACATTGACTGCCCGAACCACGTTCTGCGATGCAACAACATAGACAGGGTCACCTGTAGGCGTGTATTGCTGCTCTAAACGTTGTACTCCGGTTAGAACGATTTTAACCTTTAGAGTTGTGCCATCGGCCAGTTTGTACTCGTTCCAATCTTCCCGAATGGTCTCGAAGTCAAGGTCTACTCCTTTTGGTATTTGTGGCGGTTGTGCAGTCATCTATTTCACTTCCTTTTTTCTCAATGCAAGATAGATTAAGGTTAATATTCCAGCAATATATACGCCACCAACCAGCTTCAAAAGTTGGATTATTAATTCAACAGGATCTAACAAAGTGTTCTCCCTTTTTAGACTAGTCTATTGAGCTTCATAAAATTTGCACTTAGACACAGACAGAGTATACAAAAGGATGATCACGGACCTTATATGCCACGGTAACCATCGTTTTTATGGTGAAATGGATGTCTTGGGATGAATGGTTTGGAAAACGCAAACGTTTTCCCTTCGACTTTGGGCCAGGTTCCCCCTACCAGTTCAGAGACATGGACGATGTTATGAAGGAACTTGAAAAAACAATGGAGGAAATGTTCAGAGACTTTACTGGAAAAATGCCTCAGAGATATGTACGAGAACGTAAGCATCCAGATGGCAGTGTGATTAGAGAATTCGGTCCGTTTGTATATGGCTATTCCATGACGATAGGACCTGATGGAAAGCCTCAGATTAGAGAATTTGGAAACATCAAACATGGAACTAAGCCAAGCGGGTTTGGCACAGCCAAACCCGAGATTGATATTAAAGATGTCAGGGAGCCTCTGGTCGATGTTATGTCCACAAACGGAGAGGTTAAAGTAACAGTGGAACTACCAGGAGTTAATAAAAAAGACATTAAGTTGCATGCCACGGAAAACACACTAACCATATCAGTGGAAATACCTGCCAGAAAATACTATAAAGATTTGGAACTACCTTCAGAAGTTGACCCCAAGAGCGCTAAATCAACATACCTAAACGGTGTACTTGAAGTTACTTTGTCGAAGGTGAAGGGAAAGAAGCCAAAGGGCATACCGATAAATGTAGAATAAAAAATGCAACCGCAAGTTTGAACCTTCCTCAATGTCGAGAGGTGCCTCTTCATAAACCAAGCGGGTTTTAGACTATTTTTCTGGACACCTAAGACGAAAATTTTAATATTGACACCATTCATATGTTTCAATCAAATGGCAAGATTTGTAATGTTAGTTTTTACGTAATGCTACGTTTACTTCAATCTAAGGAGAATGAAAGTGAGGGCAATTCTATTTTCACCCGACAAGATGGAGAAGATTGACAAGGTCAATCCTTCCCAGGTTTCTTCTTTATTGGATGAAAGATGTGTTTGGCTAGACGGTACTCCAGATCTCGAAGAGGAAAAAGCCATAATCAAGAAAACAAGTTTAGCACCCAGTATTTTTAAAGATTACCGGAGAGGAGTTAAGGCAAAAAGGGAGATTAGTACAAGATCTGCAATGCATATTTTCCAAGAGTTAGATTATGACAAAGACCTCAAAATCTCACCTATACTGATCATCATAGGGGACAATTTCATCGCATCAATCCATGAAGCTTCTTCCGCTTGTGATGAGGTTTATCACCGTATCGATAGGCTCCTTAAAACACATAACATCTATAGGCCAAACCTCGTTTGTTATTTAATAGCGGACGAATTGAACCAGTTCTCTCTAAAGGCCGTTGAACGAGCAGAAGAGGGCATAGGGCACATTGAGGAAGAAGAGGCAAAAGAGTCTCATAAAGTTGGGTCGCTCAGAAGAATCGCTTCTTTTAGAAGAGAATTGATGAAGATCAACCACGCTAACTTCACCTTCGCACGTACCCTGCTTGCGTTTAAAGATGAAATACCTGCCGATGAGGATAAGGTTTCTCTTTTGACAGATTTGACATATGACTCTCTAACGAGACAGATTGAGACTATAAATCAGTTCAGAGAGATTTTAACGGAAAGCTTGGAGATCTATAATGCAAAGGCTGTTTCAGCGGTGGTGGTTGCATCTCATCGATCCAGTATCGAAGTGAGAGATTTAACTTTAGTTATGTTGTACCTGACTGTTATCTCCACAATATACTTGTTTCCGAATACAGTTGCCACAATATTAGGCATTCCAACAATGTCGGGTGGATTGACTACGACCTACGTGCTGATCATAGTTGCAGTTTCAACAGCCATACCCACCGTCTGGATTTTGAGGCAAAGATGGGTTAAAAGACTTAGAACAAAAGGCTTCGAGATTCCCGTAATTCCTTTCTTACCCTTTCTTACAGTAGGCGAATGGACCGCGAAGAAGGGAAAAAGAG
>JBDRNN010000243.1:0-6732 GCA_043811145.1 Candidatus Bathyarchaeota archaeon | reverse complement strand
TAGAGCAAAAGAGCTGGACCAAAAACTTGCCGGCTTTTAGTTAAACTTGCCTGAGCTAAATTCAAATGGAGAACGCAAGGCATCTGTAGAAAGAATTTTCACTATGGATAAAAAGGAGCTTCCTGTATGCTGTAGAGGAACTATTCTCCTAATCATGTTTAGGATGCTCAATACGCTTTGATATTCTAAAATCGATTGAATTCTCTATCGGTTTTAAGATCTATTTTAAGGTCGATTGTATGAATAACGCCTTTTATATGGTTATTCGCAGTTGCTATCGGTAAAAAATGAGTGGAAAAATACCGAAAAAAAATATCTCGAAACAGAGAAAATTCAAGCTAACAAAGAATAATGAGGCTAAAAGCTACCCTCCAATAACAGCCAAAACTCTCTCCTTGGTAGCAGTCGGATTCAGCCTCATAATGTACGCTTTGATATGGCCCCATACTTTACTAAGCGCACCCTTGGAGTGGACCGGTGTACTCGTGCTCTTCGCTGGTTTATCCCCAATTGTGCGTCTCCACAACACTTTTGGATTTTTGGCGGTCATTTTCATGGCTGGAATGATAGGCGATGTATTTTACATGAGCAATCTTGACCTGCTGGGCAGCATCGGAATAAATATTCCTGTCTTCCTTGCCGGAGGCGTAGGAATTGTCGGAAATGTAGCCACAAAAGGACCGAGGGCAGCGATATCAGCAATCGCAGGAAGGTGAAATAAATGGAACTTGAGCTAGAGGAAATAGCAAAAAAACTGGAGGACCTCGGAATAGGAGTTGAAAGTGTTTCTGCGAATGTGATCGTTTATGCAGACAGAATAAAGTACTTCTCAACAGCATCAGGATTAGGAAAAAAATGATTCATGATTTCTGTTGGACCATAACGAAGAGCACTGGATAAAAATTGTGGGGGCAAACAATTGGTCAAAAATCTTAATACAGAAGGATGGAGGAAGATAGAAGAACAATTACAACAGGCAAAGAAGTTGGGAAAAAAGTGGCGACTTAAGGAATATAAAGACCCTCTTTTAAAAATTCTGGATTAGACGCTCATAGAACTTACAGGTAAAACCCAAGGTGTCATACCCACTATAAAAAAGCTGAACGTGTGACCTTTTTTCTACCAGAAAAATTTCAAATTGCCTTTTTGTAGTCATCCTATTATTTTATCGATTTTTCGGGCAGCATCTTTTAGTTTTATCAACACGAGACCCAGAGATGCTTTTTGCGCAGTTAAAACAACCAGCAAAGCTCTAGAACCCGCACCTAGCGATATCAGCTTTCCAGCGCTACTTTCAACGATAACTCTGCTAAATTCCCCAGCTTTTACTTCAATACTCGCAGTTTCAGCCGCCCCAACCATCGTAGCGGTCATCGCAGCAAAGGTTTCAGCATCAGTACTTCCTTCAGGAATATCTGATGTGATAAGCAACCCATCGCGCGTTACCGCTGCTGAGGCAGTTATACCTCCCACTTTTTTAAGACCTGATAAAACCTCTTTGATTAAATCGATACTGGACATTACGAACTTCCCTCAACAAGTTTTTTCAACAAAACATCTAATGCTGGAAATACGCTACTCTTCTCTGTTGCAATAGTTTTAATCACCTGAACACTCTCAGACAGATGTAACTTTTCCCTAATTTGCTCCATGGACAAAGCGCCCGGTAGATCTTGCTTATTGGCAACTATAACATAGGGCAACCCATGTACCTTCGCTTTATGCAACATCTCTAAAGCTCTCGGAAAATCTTCAGGTTTGGTGCTGTCAACGACAAGCAAAACCCCCAAAGCCTCTCCACCAAGCTTTTCAAGGAGCGGGTCAAACCTAGCTTGACCTACGGACCCAAAAAGGTCAACTGCAAAACCCTCATGATCAACATGACCAAAATCGAGAGCTACGGTGGTCCCCAATCGCTGCACACTTACAGCTCTAGTGGACAACGCATGAACAACGGAAGTTTTCCCTGCATGGAAAGGACCCGTGACAAGAATCTTGGGAACATAAACCCTGAATCCACCTGGTTTAGCATACTTGAACAGAAGCAACTGCGGTTCTTTGACAGCCAAGTTACGGGTCTTAGATACAGTTAGAGCCTCATTGGCAACAATTTTGGGAAGTGCCTTCAGATCGATGATGCTATTGAATATATTTTCAAGCTTAGCTTTCACAGAATCAGGGTAGCCCCACTCCATGTACAGGCATACCGAGATAACACCGCTAGCGCTACCTAGCTTACACCAATTCTCCACCATATCCAAAGCTGGTTCATCATATTGGTCTATCAAAGTGTTCAGAGAGTCAATGAACAATGTAGTGTTCCCATCGCGTTTCTCGGAAATAAGGGGGGACATTACCTCGTTCAGCTGATTTATGTTGCTAGGATCTCGGATGCTGTACGCTTCACTACTCTTTGTTCCTACGAGCGCAGAGTAACTGTCTATGAACGAAAACTTCTTCCCATCCCTAAATTTTTCAATAGACCATCCATAGTTGCGCATCGCCTCAGTTACCGTTTCAGGGGGTTTGTTATTTACATAATAGAAGACCACATCATTTGCACTCAACCTATTGTACAACCATTCGTTGAAAAAAGGCGCTGAGTTAACGAATGGACTTGAGCGTACCAACACAGAAGAACCTTTTTCAAGTCCTCCGTTGAGAAGTTTATCGATTACACCGATACCAGTCGAGAGTTGACCCACTATAATCACTGAAGAAGTAACGTTTTTACTCAATCTTTTTAGATACCTTCGTTTATTAATGTATTTACAGTGATGAGAATAAACATATAATTGTGACCGGCGATGGACAGAGTCTCTTCAGGTATCCCCAAGGTGGATGCGATTATCCAAGATGGTTTCCCGACGGGTTCAAATATACTCCTTCTCGGTCCGCCGATGGCGGGTAAAACCACAATGGGAATGCAATTCATCAATGCTGGGCTAACCGCAGGTAAAGCCGGAATCTTTGTGGTCACTAATGCTTCGGCAGAGGCGTTAGAAGAAAATATGCTAAATTTTGGTTGGAATACTAAATCATACGCTGAAGAAGGCATGTTTAAGATAGCCGACTGTTACAGCAAGATGGTGAATCCATACGTAAAAGAAACTGATTCAATAAAACGCATTCCAAGCGTACTAGAGTTGGCAGATATAAGTGTGGTATTTTCAGAGTTATGCACCAAATTTTTGAAACTTCAAAAAGATATCTGCGTAGTTTTTGATTCTCTTTCATCTCTGTTTATGTACAGCAATCCTGCAGCCATTGCAAGGTTCCTACACGTGCTCACTGGAAGACTATCAGGCTTTAATGCTACCACGCTTTTTCTCCTAGAACAAGGAATGCATGATACTCCCACGGTAACCTCTTTGCAACAAATAACCAACGGCATTCTAGAATTAAATTATGAGAATGAAAAAAGATCTTTGAAGATACTGGGGCTTAAGGGAACAAAATGTCCATTCGAAGAATTACCGTTAGAAATAACAGACAAGGGCATGAAACTAAAATATTGAACCACTGCCACGTTCGAAAGATATTTTTATCAACCACATCACTCTATACGTGATAGCTCAAACGGTTGGATGTGAAAAATTTGGAAATCGAGAAGAACTTATACTGGGTTGGAGCTGTAGACTGGGAAGAAAGAGACTTCCATTTCTTTGAAATCCCACGAGGCGCCACATACAATGCCTATCTAATTATCGACGACAAGATAACTTGGTTGACACCGTCAAAGACAAATTTTTCCCACAACTGATGAAGAACATTAGCACATTGATAGATCCATCTAAAATCGACTATATCATTTCCAATCATGTTGAGCCGGACCATTCTGGAAGCTTAGAAGACATTAAGAAAGTTGCGAGGAAGGCAACTGTTGTTTGCACTTCTAAAGGCAAAGAAGGCCTTTGCAAACATTTCGATTGTAAAGACTGGGAATTCCAAACTGTTAAAACTGGTGACGAACTAAAAATCGGAAAACGAACCTTAACTTTCGTAGAGATGGCAATGCTCCACTGGCCTGACAGTATGGCTACATACATAAAAGAGGACAAAATTCTACTCTCAAACGACGCCTTTGGACAACACGTAGCGAGTGTTGAAAGATACGATGAAGAGCTTGGTGTAAAAGAGGCCCTCAAGTGGGCTAAAAGTTACTATGCGAATATCCTGATGCCTCTTAGTGGACTCGTTGAAATGAAACTCGATGAAGTAGGTAAACTAGGAATCCCCATCGAAATGATAGCCCCCCCGCCACGGAATCATCTGGAAAAAACCAGGCAGCATCATTGAGGCTTACAAAAGTGGGCAAGCTTCGAAGCGGAGGAAAAACTGGTCATAGTCTACGATACCATGTGGAACAGTACAGCAAGAATTGCAAAGGCTGTCGCGGAAGGAGCAAGCTCTAAAGGGATCAATGTCAAGCTTTTTCATTTGAGAAGAGACCCATGGACAGACATAATGACTGAAATGTTAGATGCAAAAGCAATCGCAGTTGGATCACCTACGATGCATAACAAAGCATTTCCACCAGTTGCTGGTTTCTTAGCCTACATGAGAAGCTTAAAGCCCATTAACAAGATCAGTGTCGCCTTTGGCTCTTATGGATGGAGTGGAGGAGCTACTGATGAAATAAACAAAGTGCTGGAAGAGTTGAGATTTACCACACTAGAGCCACTTCAAATTCGATTTAGACCAACCAAAGAAGAGGTGAATGAAGCCTTTCAACTCGGTGTAAAAATAGCTGGAAAAATCATATCCACATAAATACATCAACTATCGTTGAATTTAGGGTCTTTTTATTTCAATAAGCCGATAAAAAAATTGCACCCTCAACTTTGAGGCGACACCGACGTTATTAGAAATATTGGCTTATTGAAGCATTTTTATTAAAAAATTCTTAAAACTTATTAACCAGTCCACAGAGCTTACATTTAGGCAGAGCTACCTATGGAAAAGAAAACTTTCACAATACTGGCTACAGTGCTAGCCATTGCCATCTTAGCTGGTTCCATAGGCACATATGCTTTTCTTCAAGCTGGGCAACAGCCCAACGAAGAAAAAATCGGCGTGATTGTAACCATCCCTCCTCAGGCTGAGTTTGTAGAAGAGGTGGGAGGAGAAAAAGTGCAGATCACCGTTATGGTACCGCAAGGTGCCAATCCCCACACATATGAACCTTCCTACAGTAAGATGGAGGCGTTAAGTAAGGCCGAGATTTATGCTGCGGTGGGCTCGGGGATTGAATTCGAACTTGCTTGGATGGATAAGCTTACAGCAATCAATGATAACATGCTGTTAGTGGATTGCAGTAAGGAAATTGAACTGATACCCATTACTCAAGATAACGAGAATACTTTTGAAGTCAATGGTGAGCAGGGACAGGGCGCTATGGATCCTCACATATGGCTCTCACCACGTAACGCAAAGATTATGGTCGAAAACATATACAACGGACTAGTTCAAATCGACCCAGTAAATAGAGAATATTATGCTCAAAACAAAGATAATTACCTGAAAAGTTTAGACGCTCTCGATGCGGAAATAGGAAACAGCCTAGCGGAGATTGAAAATAAGAAGCTTATGTTTTACCATCCTGCCTGGGGCTACTTCGCAAATGACTACAACTTGAAGTCAATAGCCGTTGAAGAAGAAGGAAAAGAACCAACTGCGAAAGGGATTATATCTCTGATTGACGAAGCAGAAAAATACAACATCAAAGTCATCTTCGCGTCGCCACAATTCAATGTAAAGAGTGCTGAAGTAATTTCAAATGAAATTGACGGAAGAATAGTATTCGTAGACCCCTTAGCAAAAGATTACGTATCAAATCTGCGCGTAGTCGCAGGAGAGATTACTAAAGGTCTTGAATAAAAATGCAAGAAATTGTACGTTTTGAAGATGTGTGGGTAGAATATGATAACATCCCGATATTAGAAGAAATAAACCTCTGCGTAAATCTGCAGGACTTTATCGGGATAATAGGTCCAAATGGTGGAGGAAAAACCACTCTTCTAAAGGTTATCTTGGGTTTGATCAAGCCATGCCGTGGGAAGATCAAAGTTCTAGGGGCAAATCCTGAAAACAACAGGAAATACATCGGATATGTTCCCCAATACTCAAATTTCGACCGAGAATTTCCAATGAGCGTGGAGGATGCCGTTCTAACAGGAAGGCTGGGTCAGGTTGGGCGCTTTAGAAGATACAGCAAAGAAGATAAAAAAATTGCATACGAAGCACTTGAAAAAATGGAAATATTAAACCTTAAAGACAGACACATAGGTGAACTGTCAGGAGGACAGAACCAGAGAGTTTCTATAGCAAGAGCGCTGGTAACTAAGCCTAAGCTACTTCTGCTTGATGAGCCAACGGCAAGTGTTGATAGACCCATGGAGGTTGAGCTCTATGAACTGTTACAGAGGCTCAAAAAAGATATGGCAATTGTTTTAGTAACACACGACATCAGCGCAGTTTCAGTGTACGTAGATAAAATCGCATGCCTCAACCAGAAACTTTTCTATCACGGCTCTAAAGAGATAAGCCCTGAGGAGTTGTCAAAAACATACAAATGTCCAGTGCAAATGATAGCACATGGTTTTCCACATAGGGTACTTAAAAAACACAATACAAACAACGATGTGCCGAAGTAATGATAGAAATTTTACAATATGAATTCATGAGAAACGCTATCATGGCAGGAGTCCTTGCAAGTATAGCCTGCGGAAT
>JBDRNN010000242.1:0-2101 GCA_043811145.1 Candidatus Bathyarchaeota archaeon | reverse complement strand
CAGGTGGGCAGGGACCGGACTCCTGCAATCTTGCCGCATGCCACAACTGCGCTCTAGTACCCGAAACAGCTTGCGAGGAGTTTAACAGGTTTTTGGACAGGGCACTCGTAATAGGGGACCTGTACAACAGGGACATGGGCTTTTTCTCTCAATAGGAGGTATTGAATTGATGGGAATTCCTCTACTATCTTTTTTTACAGGAGGAGGTTTTCTGGATATAGGTTTCGAGAAAGCTGGGTTTGACATTGCATGGACTAACGAATCAAACTCTGAATTTGCAGATATGTATGAGTATGCTTTAACAGCGTTACGAAAAGCAAAGGGAGTTTCTCATGTTGTTGCAAAGGTCTCTAACAGAAACAGCATCGAGGATTTGACAGCAAGAGGTGTACTAAAAGAGGCATTTGGCAAGACAAGACCACCTATTTTCGGTCTCATAGGAGGTCCTCCGTGTCCCGATTTTAGCGCAGGAGGAAAAAATGGGGGCTTTGAAGACAAACACGGTCGTCTCACAAAGACTTTCTTCGACCTTATTTGCAGTATAAAACCTCATTTTTTTCTCATGGAGAATGTTCCTGGACTTATTAGAACAAAAAAACACCAAGCTTTTCTTGAAGAACTTGTTAGGCGAGCAGAAAAGCATGGTTACATAATCGATCAGAAGGTGCTTAATGCTCTTGAACTTGGAGTTCCTCAAGACAGGCAAAGGGTCTTTGTGATAGGCTTTCGCCGTAACTTATTTACCAGATCATTAAATAGAAATATTCCTGCAGGCACCAGGTGGCCAGAAGCCGGATATGAAGACGCTAAGAATCTCCCGTGGCCAAAAACAAACGAGTTCGGGAAGGAGGTTTCTTGCCCGGAAGGCATCCCGCTAAATTTGACTGTTTACCCTTTGCTATCCAGCAATCCAGAACCTGAAGACCTACCGAACGGAAAAGAATTTTTCAAACCACACTCTGCCAAATTCTGGCAAAGAGCAGAGGGGGATGTTTCTACACAATCTTTTAAACGGTTACATAGATATCGATATAGCCCTACCGCATGGTATGGGAACAACGAAGTTCATCTACATCCCTGGAAACCTCGAAGGCTGTCAGTCAGGGAAACCTTGCGCATACAAACGGTCCCAGACGAGTATGTGTTGCCGCCGGAAAAGAGCTTGACGGCTAAATTCAAAATGATATGCAACGGCGTGCCTTGCCGGATGGCGAAATGCGTGGCTCAATCAATGCAGTCCTTCTTACGTTCAAATGTCAAGATTTTAGAACCACGTCATAATTTCTTTGTTAACTGGTATAATATGCACAGGCGTGAATTTCCATGGAGACAGGAAGATGTTTCTCCATTTCACATTTTAATAACAGAAATGTTATTGAGACAAACTAAGGCCTCTATGGTATCGGGGATGTGGGTGGAATTTACAACCAAGTATCCTGATCCCGAGGCCATTGTCTCATCTAATGAAAATTCTCTTGTTGATAACTTGAGAGCCCTTGGATTTGTGAATCAACGCTCGGAGGCGCTAAAGCTAGCATCAAAGTGGTTGCTTGATAATCACGATGGTAAAGTTCCTGACTGTGAAGAAGAACTATTTAAAATACCGCATGTAGGTCTCTATACTTCAAGAGCCGTTTTGTGTTTCGCCTTTGGTTATAAGATTCCAATAGTTGACCAGAATATCTTGCGATTTTTTTCAAGATACTATGGCTTGAGCGTCAAGCCTGATATACGGAGAGACTCAACAGTATTGTAACTAGCCCAAAAAGCACTTCCACATAAAATCAAAAGCATCAAGGCCCATAATTACGGTTTGTTAGATTTTACTGGTGAAGTTTGCAAGCCCAGAAACCCAAATTGCAATAATTGTCTGTTAAGTTTCTCATGCAAATTTACTCAAGAGAATTCATAGGTGTGGAGAGGAGGGATACTTTCAGATTGATCCAAAAAATTTACGGGGCAGACCCCTTAAAGTGTCCCAAATGCCAAGGCCGGATGCGTATATTAGCGTTCATTGAAGCTCCGGAAATAATTAAGAAAACACTGAAACATCTCGATTTGTGGGATTTAAAAGCCAGACCACCTCCCAGAGCCAACGCGC
>JBDRNN010000241.1:0-3543 GCA_043811145.1 Candidatus Bathyarchaeota archaeon | reverse complement strand
CCTATGCGCCCATTCCATAACATCTTGAGCTTGATAATCCAGAGCTGATTGCAGCCTTTTAAGAATATTTCTAATTATATCAACTGTCCTTGTATACTTCAATGTAACAAAGATTAAATGATCTACACGTTTCAATTCATCCGTTGCTGAGTATCCACCTTCTAACATTTTATAATCCTTGACGCATGTCCAACTAATCCTTTGGACAACTTAAGATAATCTTTTACCTTAGCTAGGTTAATTACCTTCATTTTATAGTTTTCGGTACATATCACTAACTTATCTCTCCTAACAAACTCCATTGGACTCGTTTTACGAAGTTCCACAACTCTGTTAAGCTCTTCAATAAGCTCCACATATATTCTATCGATTCCATAACGAACAGCACATCGGGACTTGAAAATTTCAAATTCCGACCTGAAATCACCGGGAACAAGAGGCACTCTCTTGTACATTCGATCATATTGAACTATGGCCTTCATGGCATTTCTTGCAGCCACGAATAAACCCTCAGTAATGGCATAGAGCATCTTAACATCATCAATTGCAGGGTATGTTACATAAGTTAGATGGTCCGCCGTATTTAATTTATCTCTTGCTTCCCCCAAAAGTTTCCTCAATTTTTCCATTATGAATATCAGAACTCAAGTTCTAAAATTGCTTGAGCTATATCACCATTACTTTTTTCCAAGGCTTTACGTGCTTCCCCTTCAGTACATTTAGCCTGTTCCATCACAAGTTTTACATCATCAGCTTTAACTTCATCTTCAAGTTTTTTCATGTCACCAGTAATTTGCAAAGATTCCTGACCCATCATATTAACTTTCATAACTTGAGGATCCTTGATAACATAATCACCATTCCTAGTTTTGATTATAATTTCGTAAGCGTCAATTTCTTCTTGTTTGACACCCATCTTCTTCATAGCTTGTTTAAGCATCTTTGGATTCATACCTGGAAACATATTTTCACCCTAATGGATTTACTTGGTGCAGAACTGCCAAAAGAACTATCACAGCAACTATAAGTACAACAACGTACATGGGTTTTATTTCAAATTTACTTTTATAATCGTCAAAATACCTTACTAGGCCTCCGCCTGTTTGGGGCATTGATATTCTATTCTGCTTTGCCATTTTAAATCAGTATAATTTTATCATTTAAAAACGTTATGGTGTATTTACCTTAAACGAAACAAATAAAAAGCATTACTACCTTTATAAACATATGCCTGAACTTATTCAAACCGCAGCATCTCCAGCACATTATTTTATGGAATGTGTTACAAGAGCAATAGCAAGACATAATTTTAGTTTTTCAGAAAACGCCCAAGCATACTTAACATTTGTTCTTGAAAGATTTGCATTCTCGCAGGAAATGGAAATGAATAAGACTAATGAAAATGGTTCACTTGACGAACTACCAATACTTCACAGAATCCAACTAAAAATAAAATCTGCAACAAATAATAGAGAAAGATTTTCAATTAATGTAGAATTAGGCGATACAGCATTATTTATGAATAGTTTTAGGGGAGGATATTTAGACAGGAGATTACAAGACCCAAAATATTGCCAAAATTTAGGCGAACTTGGTTACTTAAACGCATTCGATATCGCAAACAAAACTACAGGCTTAAGATCTACTTCGACATTATATGAAGAGTTATGCAGAGGTTTTAAAGACTTGACCACAATTGCAAGCGAAGCATTAGAGGTTCAGGAACTTCCAACAGAACAAAATATATTAACAGCAATAGAAAGATACAAAAGATTCAAGCAAGGCAACCAACAACTTCTAGAAACATTAGCAAAATATGGGATTAAATTTTCAGAAAAAAATTAAAGGTAGGAAAGAATAAGCCGCCTTCTGTCATCCTTGCCTTGGGCAATAGGATGTGTAACATTCTACTAAGCGTCAAATCTGACTTGCACCAGTCGGGGCGCACACGTTTCACCGTTTCCCTAAAGCAAACTCGGCTGGTTATCTCCCTTCCGTTACCGAAAATTTCGCAAGCCTCATAGCATCCTTAGGGGCGTTTCGTTTCTGGACGGTTGCCTTCCATTTCTGGAACTTTCTTACAAAAGCGACCGATAATTGGTGGGCGGACTTTCCTCAGCCATAAGGCCGTAAGTCACTTCCTTCCTACCTTGAGTATTAATGTAAATATGTAATATAAAAAGGTTTTTATCTGCCCAATAATCTTGAAAACCAACTTTTAGGTTTAGGTGCAGGCTTCGAAGCATCCCTATATATTTTCCTTAAGAGTCCCAATTGTCTTTCTTGGTGAACTTTTTCATCAACAGATTCAATTGTAAACTGAAGATTATTTCGAGCCATATATGAAGCAACCACTTTATCAGTATCAACTTCTTTGCGAGAGGCTTTAGGGTTAACAACTTCCAACCAACACTCATCAGCCCCACCATCTATTTTAGCAAGATACCTTTGAGCAACAGTAGCAACATCATCACCAGCAGGATTATCTGTAGGTTTATTTTTTACAAAATTTACCATCTTCAGATCTTCAGGTGTAACATATTCTGGCCTTTTTTTTACAACAGGAACTTGTTCACTTTCAGGAGCCTTTGTTAATTCATCTCTGGCATAAACGTCAAGCACTTCAATTTTATCAGGAGTCATACCCCACTTTTTTTCAAGATCAGCTTGAGGAACACCCAACTTTTCTAATAATTTATAAACAGCTATAACTTTACTAGCACTAGCTCTTCCAGCATAACCTAGATTCAATTTTTGAAGTTCATCAGAATAAAATGATTCAGGATTTACATACGACGTTACAATAACACGGTTCCCACATTCTTTTTCATTTGCCATTTTTTCGATAATTATTACTACACTTCAGTAACAACACCCTTATAAAAACCTTTCTATTGTAAAAAAAGCTTCCAGCTATTAGATTTGAGCAGTTAGAAATAAAAAAATATGAAACTGCGCAAGGCAAGAGTACAACAAAGTATTTAAAAATCCATAATGTAAGCTATTGGAAACCGCGGGCTGAATACCTCGCCGAAGCTCGGTACTTACACCCCGATCCCATCAAACCTGTCTTATACAGGTGCTTTCGATCTCTTTTCGAGGGGTTCTTCGGGCTTAGATGCTTTCAGCCCTAATAACTTGAGGCGTAGCTGCTCGGCCTGCCCTGTCGGACAACCGATGGACCAGTGGCCTCGAACCGCCGTTCCTCTCGTACTAAACGGTCCTTCCTCTCAGATCATAACATTTCCAGTAGATATCATACAAACTGTCTCACAACGTTCTTAACCCAGCTCACGAACCCTTTTAATGGGTGAACACCCCCACCCTTGGGCGCTTCTGCACGCCCAGGATAGGATGAGCCGACATCGAAGTAGCAAGCCGCGCCGTCGATATGAGCTCTTAGGCGCGACAACTCAGTTATCCCCGAGATAGCTTTTCTGTCATCTCTAGCCCCCATCAAGGAGGACATAGAGGTTCGCTAGACCAAACTTTCGTTCCTGCGTCCCTTGCTTTTCGGAACACAGTCAGGCCGGCTTTTGCTCT
>JBDRNN010000240.1:0-2508 GCA_043811145.1 Candidatus Bathyarchaeota archaeon | reverse complement strand
AGAAGACCCTTTGTCAGGGGTTGAGGATTAGGGTGTGTTACAGGTCTAATGTTATTTCTGGATAGGTTGCTTTGGTAGCGTTCAATTTTATGGGTAATAACAGTGCCTTAGCTAAGTCTGAAGTGTTCTGAAAATTGGTTTCGTCAGTGACTTCAGAATAGTTTACTTCGTCGGTGATTTCCTTCAATGTTTGAGAGTCCTGTTTGATCAGGTCGTCAATCAAAGCTACGATTGTAGGTTTAGAGATCATGCTGAATGTGCAGTTAGGGTCTAAAACTGGATGTCCATCGCGACTCCAAGCTGTAACTTTAACTTCGTCCAATATGAAAGGAAGCAGCTCATTTGATTTGCATTTTTCCAGAAAGGCAATTTGGGCAGCTACAGCGTGTTTCTGAATTTCAGCGCCGTATTTCGCGCGGAAAGCGTTTTTAACTTTCTTTGGTTTACCAATTATGCCGTGTGCTTTCAAAGACAGGTAAATGTCATGTTGATACACCAGCTCTCCACCGAGTTTTGCAGGGAAGGGCGGAACAGCATATTCTCCGCATAAATCAAAAAGAAACGTCCACAGATGAGAAAGCGGAACGCTTCGCCCGTAGTCGTATCCAAAAGAAATTGTTGGGTTCAGGGTCAACGTGATTTTGTCAAAGTCACGTATGATATCATCCAATTTAACGGGTTGATCCTTAAAGTACTGATAAAAGCTGTGCTTCAGATCTCTCCAGACGGCCTCCAGAAGAGTGTAGTTTTCTTCTTCGCGTAATCGGTTAAAGTCTCTGCAGGAAAGCCACGCTAAGAACAGGCTGTTTTTAACGTTTTCCTCAAGGTACGAGAAATCTGGCAGTTTCATCATTCTTTCGCCTTCTCTGACGTTTCATAGACTGCTATAAACTCTTTGGGAGAATCAGCATCAGACTTCGACGCGTGCGCTGCATTCTCCAGCCATCCTATTTCACATGCAGAGAATCTAAGGGGAGAAAAGGGCATAAAACAATCGGGTAAAAAGACATAAAAAAGGTAGAGACATGTAAGTGAAACTATAGGGGCCATAAAAAAAACCAAATTTTTATTCAAATAACTGAAGCATCCATTTTGTTTATGGATTATTTTCACTTTCCTCTCTCTATTCTTCAGCTGTTCTTTTAGTCTTAACTGCTAAATACAATATCTCCAAAAAATGGACATTAATGTGGGATTTGCTGAGTAATCTAAGTAAAAAGTGGGTGAGAGAAAATGGCGAAGACTATCAGAGTTCCAGATAAACTGTCAGAGCAGTTGACCGTTTTGGTGGGGCAGGTAACAGCTGAAAAGCTGGCTAAGCAAACATATTCAGATGCCATCAAATATCTTCTAGACCATCACGTTGTTTTTCCACCTAAACTGATTTCACATATTGACGAACTAATAAAAAACAACCAACTAGATTACAGATCTAAGAAGAATTCCTTTATGAAGCCGCCAGACGTTTACTCAAATTAATCAACGAAGACATCGAATCCATCAACGTGCCTAGAAACATGTACGAAAAAACTAAAACAGCAATAGAAGACTTAGATCTGCCCTTCATGGGAGTAGACGACTTTGTCGAAGAACAACTAAAAAAACTCAACGAACAACACGACCAATGGAAAATACAAAAAGAAGAAACAGAAAAGAGTTAGATAGACACGCTATGAGGCGGATATATCAATTCTCACGCAAGAACTATGATAACGCAATTAATGTTATTAAGCTATCAGTTCTAATTCAATGTTTATGCCACGAGAAGAAAGAAGTGATGAAGCTCCAATTCATTTTGAACTATATAGGCTATTAAAGAATAATCTTTCCAAACAAAATTCAACCTCAATTAATTACGAGAGTTTACATCCAGAGTTTCGAATCAATAGCAAATCATTAGATTTATTAATAAATGCAAAAATTGACAACAATATAAGGCATTTTTTAGCCATTGAAGTAAAAAGACCTACAATGAGATCGTATCTACTTTTTGATTCGAAATCAGTCCAACAAATTGATTATTATTCTAAGAATATAACTTCAGTGTATTCTGCTCTTACAGATGGTTATGTATTCCGATTGTTTGGCAAAAATTTAGAACATAACTATAAAATTGAGTTAAAAGACCACTCAATAAGTCGTCTTTTAGAGGAACTTCTCGAACTATATATTGGAAAACGTAATTCTTTGAGCTTTCCATTAGCGCCTCCTTTGGATAAAGAAGAACTTATCAAGGAACGAGATGGACTTGTTAAAGCATTAAATGAAGTCTTAGATAATCTAAAGAATGAAAAAGGATTTAAAATAACACAGCGACTAAACAAAATGACACGCATAAGAACTCTGACTTTCGGATCTATCAAGAAGATTTTAGATGTAGCTGTAGAAACAAAAAAAAGCGATGTTATTACAGACATATCTTATGTGCATATTCAGCTATCAGAACTACGCAGTGTACTTGGAAGAGAAACCCTTTATGAATTTCTTGTAAAATTATCCAAAAATCTA
>JBDRNN010000239.1:0-2334 GCA_043811145.1 Candidatus Bathyarchaeota archaeon | reverse complement strand
CCGATGAGTACAAACCAAAAAATTGGTATCCAGATAACTCTGATGGCGGTTATGTCAGCGCTAGTCACTGTGGGAACTCTAATTGTCCGTATTCCCAATCCCATGGGCGGATACTTCAACGTTGGCGATGTCATGATTTTTGTTGCCGCACTAACATTCAATCCTCTTATAGGCGGCATTGCAGGAGGATTAGGTTCTGCAATAGCAGATATAATAGGCTTTCCAGTGTTTGCCATTCCAACATTAGTTATCAAAGGATTAGAAGGATTCCTCGCAGGTTTAATTGCAAACAAAAAAAGCGTTTATCGTGACATCATCGCTGTCTTAGCTGCTGGAACCGAGATGGTAATCGGGTATTTTGTAGTTGAAGTATATCTTTGGGGATTAAGTGGAGCATTGTTAGAAGTTCCAGCAAACATAGCCCAAATAACAATAGGAGGATTGGTAGGAATTCCTATTGCAATAATTCTACGAAAAAGACTTCCAGCGTTATGATTTTTTTTGTTTCAGTTTGCTCTCCGCATCAACTGTATCCTATTGAACGCAAGCAGCAAATTCGCTTTTTCTAACTTCATTTCGGTGTTTAATGTTGGGTTTTAATTTTGTTTGTCATGAATGCTGGCACTCGCTGTATTAGGGAACGATATAATTCATCTTTCGGTTAAGAAGAAAGACTGATGGGAAATGTCTAGGCAGTGGAAGAAAACTTTCGATTTATCCTTTGAGCGTTAAAGTTGAAGATAAGGAATTGGATAGAGTATGGTTTATAGAAAATCTTTAGACGGCCCCTGGACCTGCAGTTGGAATGGGGCTACAAAGATTGGGACATACAAAAAGTGGTTGTCCACGAAAACAAAGGACACTAATTTTAAGGATAAAAATAGTTGAGTTCTGCGCGCTAGCTTGTTGCTAAGTCGATTTGTTTGTGTCAATTTTGGTTTATCTTGCGAGCCATGTGATTGATCTAACTTTTTCCAGCCTGTTTACGCTAAAAGCAGCATACGCAGTGAGTAGCATAGCGATAATGCAGAGCAAACCTTGAAAAGTTAAGCGCTCAAGACCTCTAGCCCTATGCCGCTCCAGGCACAACTGCTCCTTCTGACGAGAATTCACCCGTTCAATCCCGCCTCTCTGCCGATAAATTAACCGCTCCTCAGCTGGACCATGAGTCCGAAAGTACTTATCAACCCGCAGCACATTAGCCTCTTTCTTGTTCTGGTTTGCAGGATAAGGAATAACAGCCTTCACCCTACACTCAGAAAGCTGTTCCCTGAGCTTTTTGCTGCTATATTGTGAATCCGCTATCAACGTAGTCGTCCGGTGCTCAGTTGCTTTCCACGCTTTCCCAAAGAGCGCCCATGCATGTTTCTTCTCGTTCTCATTCGCCGAAGCAGCAACAACCGCCAAAGGCAACTCGCTCCTCGCGTCTGTGGCTATGTGCAGCTTGTAACCCAGCTCATAGGTTTTGCCATCCCTACCCACTCTAGCTTGAGGATCTGATTTTCCACAGCTATTATCGTGAGGGTCACGCCTACTATACGCCTTAACAAAAGTAGCATCCAAAACAACCGTTTCGCCGCTGATCACTCCACATTTCAACAACTTCTTAACCAATTTATTCATGATCCTTTGCAGTCTTCTGGATCCGACTCGCTTCTTGAACCGCGACAATTGCGAATGATCATAAGGGTTCTGCTCCGCCTCGATGTCACAGAGCTCCCTCAGGTTTTCGTCTGTCCATAGCCGATTGCAAAGTTCCCTCTCGCTAGGAACCTGCAAAAACCTCTTAACGAGTAACGCTTTGAAGATGCCCATTGGCTTTCTAGGCGGCCTACCTGGACCATCTTCCCTGTGATAAGCTTCTTTGACTACCTTTTCGATGTCATCCAAATTCAGTTTGGAAAAAATATCGCATAAACACTCGGGTTTATCCATCCTTCACCCTAACTATACATGCACAAACAAAGTTAAACACTAACATGTCAACTTTCATAATTTTGCAACAAGCTGGCGCGCATCTTAGCTAAATATTTGAGAAACAAAAAGAAAGAGTGGAATCCTAGAGTAACTGTAATTTAAATATTAAAAGAAGAGGGGTTGTAGGGGTAAAGCCTACAATAGTATTTTAGCAACAGCTAATCCCACCAGGCGTTTATAGAGTAGTTATGCGCGTGCACGCCAATTGGCAATTGAATAGTGGCATTGAATTCCTTTACGGTTCCTGAAGGTATTTCGCCAAGGGTTACGAATTCAGTTTTAGTTTGTGTAATATTGTCTATTTCATATACTACATTAATCTCTACCCTGCAATTCTGAGCACACTTAGTCCCAGTG
>JBDRNN010000238.1:0-4231 GCA_043811145.1 Candidatus Bathyarchaeota archaeon | reverse complement strand
TCTTTAAGAGCGGGATTAGTAATATCTTCTTCTAACAAATCGCTTTTTGTTCCTTCTAACGGCTGCATTGGTCTGATATCTACACCTAAAACTTTCCCTCTCGATCCGACTATTTTGCTGGCAGCTTGGAGCCATCCACCTGGGGCGCACCCTAAATCTACCACAATGTATCCTGGTTTTATGAAACCGAAGCTTTGGTTGGCCTGTAGAAGTTTATAGGCAGCCCTACTGCGGTATCCTTCTTTTTTCGCTAACTTATAAAATTGATCTCTTCTATGTTCTTCAAGCCATCTTGACAAGTTTTCACCGTTTAACCTCAGGATTATTAGAAGAAAACGCTCTGTGATGAATCCAGACGGTCAATCTTTCACAAGTTGGGGGGGAGATAAAGCTTCCTGTTCCGCATCTTTCCTGATCTATGCAGAAAACACATGGAAAATCTAAAACGATTTCGCTCTTGATCGCTCGTTTTTTTGCAATTAGCTTATAGGTCCATTTTCCTTGGTTAAGTTCCATTTTCCTGTCAATAAGGCCCGCTTTCTCAAGTCTCAATGAAACTCTTGAACCTTCTCTGCTGCTGGCGTTCATCTTCTTCCATAAATTACTCTGAAGGATACCTTCCGTACCTGACTTTTTTATTATTTGAAGAACTTTATACTCTAGGTTTCGGTCCCTTTTCACCATGCTTTAAGCCTCATAAATCAACTATATATCTAAAATAAAGTATTGAGTAGACTTAATGTTTTGGGGCTCTTATTCGGTTCATTTTAAATTGAGCCTAGAAATGAATTATTTTTTTCATCCTTTCTCGTTAAAATTAATGAGTTTTTGGATAGCGTCGCCTATGTTTGGCTTTTTAAAGTTTCTTTTTTAACTATGTCCGGCAATTAATCCCAAAATTTGGGAGTCTTATGTAAATTGTCATTTTTTTCTTCGGTAAAACATTTACTTTCTTCTCTTCTTTCCACTAAATAAATACAGCGTTTGATTAACTAACGGAGCTGGATCTTTGAGTATAGGTTTAATTGAAACATAAGGCGTTAAAATAGGTCCAAAAATATCAAAAACTGCTCCAATCTGTTTAAGTTTACTGTCATAAACTTTTTCGCCTACTTTAACTTGTCGTCGGACTTTAACTATCAAGTTGCCAGTGGAAGAAGAAACGTGAAGAACTTTTCCCAAACCTTCCAAGTTATCAACTCCTAAATAAGTTTGAGCAGACTACTGGTAGTTTTTAAATTTAAGTCTTTCTCAGCTCTATTATCTTACTGGCTAACGTTTTTAGAGCTTTATTTTTTGAATAGCTCTTATCAATGATGATATATCCTGTTTTCTGCCACCAGAATTTTGGATACCTAGCTTCAGGGACTACCTGTGGGTTCAAATTTAGAAGCTTTGTAGCTTCATCAATTTCATCTAATCGAGGAGTATTAATTGAGAATCTCTTGGGCAGTCTTCTGCCTTCACTCCTAGTTTTAGAGATATCAAAGTACACTGGCCAAACAATAATTTTACTCTCTTTTTTTCGCAATCTTGCGCCCCATTGTAGCTTGTAATTTAAGACATAATCTGCAGCCACAAAAGGTTACGTTTTTATCTTATGCTCTAAAATAACAGCGTTCACAACACCATCTTGCCCAGGTCTTGATGTAACTTTGACAGTTCCAAGTTCAGTATCGATTATTGTCCCTTTAGTTATGATGCCTCTTCTGTCATAATCGACGTTAGAAGGATTCTCTATAACTTTCAAAATCTTCACTGTCTGGCTTTCCTTAGTTTTTGGGTCCGATACTTGAACCATGTTTCCAGTAAATAAACGAACTTTGCTTCCTCCGCCTCTTGTTCTACCCGTCACAGCATACCTCTCTCCAACAGTTATGCCTATCGGTATTCTTCCGCGTTCAAATTTTCTCTTAGTTCTATAGGGTCGACTCTTTGCCCCCGAAGGTTTTCTTTTACTAAGATCGTGATGCCAAGCCATTGGTAATCATCTATCGTTCAATTCAAGAACTCCAGTCTTAATATTAACACTTTCGTTTTTAAGAGTTATAATTAGTTAATGTAATGAAGGTTTCCCTATATTTTAGATAGCCTCGCAATGTTAAAATAAAGCTGTATTCCAGATTCAAAGAGGCGTATATGATGACCGTCATGGAAGATGCCAAGAAAGGCAAAATCATAAAAGAAATGAAGATTGTTTCAAAAGATGAAGGGCAAGATGTTCAATCCATAAAGAACAAAATTGCGCATGGACGCTTGGTCGTGCTGAAAAACTGTGTGAGAAGAAATTGTCACCCAACAGGAATCGGAGAGACGTTAAGTACTAAAATAAATGCCAATATTGGAACCTCTACAGGTCATAACGATGTAAATCTTGAAATCCGAAAGGCTCTAGTTGCTGTGAAACATGGTGCAGACACAATTATGGATCTAAGCACAGCAGGGAATATCGATAAAATCAGAAGAACTATTTTAAGGTCGGTAAATATCCCTGTTGGAACGGTTCCAATTTACCAAGCAGCTATTGAAGCTATACATAAAGATAGAACGATCGTTGACATGACTGAAGATAAAGTTCTAAACACCATAGAAAGACATGCCAAAGATGGAGTGGATTTCATGACTATTCATGCAGGAGTGACTATGCCAATTGTCGATCGTTTAAAAAAGTATCCAAGAATTGGGGGGGTCGTAAGTCGAGGGGGAGCCTTCTTAGCAGGTTGGATTATTCATAATCGTAAGGAGAATCCTCTTTACCAGAACTTTGACTACATTCTCGAAATAGCTAGAAAGTACGATTTCTGCATCAGTCTGGGCGATGCATTAAGGCCAGGATGTCTGGCTGATTCATCTGATTGGTATCAACTTCAAGAATTGTTAACGATCGGGAGACTGGTTGAAAAGTGTTGGAAGCGTAATGTTCAAGTAATAGTTGAAGGTCCGGGGCATCTTCCTTTAAATCAAATTGAAGCTAATGTAGTTTTAGAAAAAACTGTGTGCAAAGGTGCGCCTTTCTATGTCTTGGGTCCGCTAGTTACAGACATTGGCGCAGGGTATGATCACATAGTTGGCGCAATAGGTGGTTCCATTGCTGCTTCGGCTGGAGCTGACTTTCTGTGCTATGTAACACCTTCAGAGCATCTAGGGTTACCTTCAATAGATGATGTGAGAAATGGCGTTATTGCTTCAAAATTAGCTGCTCACTGTGCTGATGTGGTGAAACTCGGACAAAAGGCCGCGATTAAAGATATGAACATTGCTAAGGCGAGGATGAAATTAGCATGGGACGACCAGTATAAATTCTTAATTGACGCAGAAAAAGCCCGAAAAATTCGTGAACGAAGCCGACATAAAACAGGCGCTTGTAGTATGTGTGGTGAATATTGTGTTTATAAAATTTTATCAACAAAAAGGAACATATGTTTTTAGTTTTTCTGTACTGGAGAGTTAATGCCTCTTTCCATTAATTATTTTCTTTTGCAAATTTGTATGGTCCTAATATCTTTTTTAAAAACTATCAAAGAAGGTACGGGTCTTGGCTAGGTCTACTGAGGGCAAATCCTTAATTTTCCATTAAATTTCACTTTAGTATTCCATAGCCTACTAGCCGCCACTTACCCGCTATCTTCCTGCTCAGAGAAACTCTTGATTCAGTTTTTGCACAAATTGGTTTTTTCAAATCAATCTCAAAGTAGTCTCGTTTAGCCTTTGTAACAATACCAACGGTTACTGCAGTTCCTACATTTAGTACAAGTGACTCGCCTTGTTTTATAGGTTCAACTTTCATTAACGCCTGAGTTCCGACTGCATGCTCAAAAAGTGTGGTTTCAATAGCTAAAGAATTTCTTGATGGTGGGAGCTCATTGGGTTTTCCTACGACATTGCCTGTTAAGCCATCAGCCTTTGACAATGCGGGATCCAACAAAGTACCAACTGCAACTAAGCCACCACAGCTAGCTTCTTCAACACTGTTCCCTCCAGTATGTAAACTTACAACATGTGCACAGAGGCTTTCATATTCAGATTTACCCGTCTTTTCTAGCTTTATTCCTGGCTTAATTTCTATTTTATCGCCCACTTGCAGTTTACCTTCAACAATAGTCCCTCCAAGTACACCACCTTTCAAATCTTCCACTTTTGTCCCTGGTTTATTGATATCGAAGGACCTTACGGCATACATGTAAGGCGATTTTTCGGGGTCTCGTATTGGGGTGGGTATATATTTTTCAGC
>JBDRNN010000237.1:0-3138 GCA_043811145.1 Candidatus Bathyarchaeota archaeon | reverse complement strand
AAAGATATTCAGGTCGAATTGAACAAGCGAAAACCAACTTTAGACAGAATTTCTACAACTCGCAAAGAAGAAGATAGAGTGGAACTCCTTTCTGGAGTTTTTAACGGTCATACTACTGGTGCGCCTGTATCGATGCTAGTTTGGAACAAAGATATCCGATCCGAAGTCTACGAGTCTTTTTTAATGAAACCCCGCCCGGGTCATGCTGATTATCCCGCAAGAATAAAATACGGTGGGTTCAATGATTTTCGAGGCGGCGGACGTTTTTCAGCGAGGACTACTGTTGGCTTCGTTATGGCTGGAGCAGTGGCAAAAAAGCTCCTTAAACTAATAGGCGTAGAGGTTTTAGCCCATGTAGTAGAAATTGGGGGCGTTGGGTTGAAAAGACAACCAACTATTGGTGAAATAAGAAAAAAAGCCTATGCTCGCATTACCCGGTGTGTCGACTCAGAAACGTCAAAGCGTATGGAAAAAACGATTCTCGATGCGAAAGCAAGAAAAGATAGCGTTGGTGGAATAATTGAGTGCATGGCGATTAATCCTCCCGTGGGATTAGGCGAACCAGTCTTTGACCCTTTAGATGCGGATATTGCACAATTCTTATTTTGTATTCCTGCAGTTAAGGGAGTTGAGTTCGGAATTGGCTTTAAAGCTTCAAGGCTTAAGGGTTCACAAAACAATGACTCATATTCGATAAAAAAAGGGAAAGTTGTCACATTAACCAATAATGCTGGCGGCATTTTGGGGGGGCTTTCGAGTGGTATGCCCATTGTCGTAAGAGCCGCATTTAAGCCAACATCCTCAATTCCCACAGAACAGAAAACAGTCAATCTTAAAACTATGACTAAAACTGGGTTACGAATAACGGGAAGATATGATGCGTGTGTAGTGCCTCGAGCTGTGCCGATAGTCGAATCGGCAGTAGCTATAGTTTTGGCTGACCATGTTTTGAGGTCAGGAGTAATAGCGTCACGGGGCCATCGGAAATGGACTCCACAATAACTCGGAGTTATCTTGAGGTTGACAAAAGTGAATCAGGAGATTGATCATCTTCGAGGTAAAATCCGGGAAGTCGACGAACGCGTACTTAAACTAATAAAGCATAGGTTGGATTTAGCGCAAAAAATAGGCAATTTAAAAAAATCTCACCACCTTCCGATAACTGACACTTCAGTAGAGAAACAAGTTATAGACCATGCGCTTTCAGTCTGTAAAACTTTGGGACTTGATGAACGCTTAGCGGAGCGTTTAATCAATTTGCTTATGGCCGAATCAGTGAAAATTCAAGGCAAGTCTATTGCCGGCCGATCTTCGTATCTTTATGAAATTTTTGAAATGGCTGAGGAATTGGAATCCAAGGGAGCGAAGATCGTGAGAATGGATGCTGGCGAACCTGACTTTACACTATCTGATCCAGTTAAAAACATTGCTAAATCCGCAATAGATACGAAAGGCTTAACGAGCTATGTTTCGTCACGTGGTCTAAGCGATTTGAGGGAGGCCATTGCTGACAACTTGAATGCAGATTTTGGGGTCGATATACAACCTAATCAAGTTCTGATTACCCCTGGCGGAAAATACGCCGTTTTTGCAGGAATTCTTGCTAGTCTTTCGCCTTTAGATCGAGCAGTTGTACCTGCACCTTGTTGGCCCGTTTATGAGGAGTGCGTAATGTTGGCGAATGGAAGGACTGACTATATTCATACAACCCTTGAAGATGAATGGGCGATCGATACCCAAAAAATCAAAGACGCTTTCGATGCAGGAGCTAAACTTCTCATTTTAAACAACCCCTGTAATCCTACCGGCAAGATAATGTCTGAAGAAAATCTTCGCGAGATCGTGAGCTTGGCTGCACAGAAAAACGTACTAATTCTCTCAGATGAAGTGTATTCTGCTTATGCCTTTAAAAACTTCAAGAGTATCCTTCAGGTTCATGACAACAAATTCATTTGCACTAATAGTTTTTCAAAAAAATTTGGTATGACTGGCTGGAGAATTGGATATGTGGTGGCGGATAGTGAAACGATTTCAAAAATACACAAGATCCTTCAAGTATCAGTTACATGTGTACCTGGCTTTATTCAGAAAGCAGCCCTTGCCGCGTTGAAGTCAGCTGAAAAAAACATCCTCAAAAAAGAAATTAAAAACCGGGTTGAACATGCCTGCAAAGAACTCAACCGTCTTCCTATATCTTACTTCAAGCCGGAAGGAGCAATGTATATATTCCCCGAAGTAAAAATAAAAAACTTCAACTCACATGACTTTGCAAAAAAACTTTTGATTAAGGAGAGGGTGGCTGTCAGCCCCGGGGTAGCTTTCGGTAATTACCCGGGCTATATCCGACTCGCGGTGACGACCAGTTTAGCTAACATCGATGAAGGAATAAAACGTATGGGTAACCTTATAAAATCCTCCTCTTAGTCATATTGTTTTATGACGAAAAACATGAGTAACTCTTACATCTCAGCATAAAGTTAATTTTCTTACACGAAAAGGGGAATATTCTTTGCGTAATAAAACGAAAAAGGTTGCTATTATCGGCGGAACGGGTAGAATGGGGAGTTGGTTTGCAAAATTCTTCAGGGATAAAGGTTTCCATGTTATAATTTCTGGGAGGAAACCAAAAAAGACTAAAACTGTGGCATCCGAGCTTAAGGTAGACTTTACGTGCTCTATATTGGACGCTGTTTCTGAGTCTGACATTGTTGTTTTTGCAACTCCAATCGGAGTAACATCAAAGGTAATTCGAGAAGCTATTAAAAATGCGAAAAAAGGTGCTATACTGTTCGATATAGCCTCAATTAAAGGCGATATAGTCAAGACTTTGCGAAAGATTCAACCCTTTGGCGTCCGAACATTTAGTCTCCATCCGATGTTTGGCCATGGTGCTCAATCAATCAACGGAAAAAAACTACTGCTGATCCCAACTGGTGCTGATCTTAAAGAAATTCAGACAGTAACACGCTTGTTTGAGGAAGACGGTGCTATAATCAACATAGTTCCAAACGCCGAGACTCATGACAAAATGGTAGCTTTAACTCTCTCGTTGACCCATTTCATAAATCTTCTCTTCGTTTCATTCCTGACCGCTAAGAATATAGTTGAACTGAAGAAGTTTGGGGGAACAACATTCCC
>JBDRNN010000236.1:0-4509 GCA_043811145.1 Candidatus Bathyarchaeota archaeon | reverse complement strand
GAAGATATTGCGGGCGATTTCTCGTCCGATAGCTAATTTGCTACCTCTTACAACAACTTCAATCGGCCCGTTGAATGGGGCTATGTTTAAGATATGGATCAGGGTTTCGGGTATAACTCCGAGATCTGCCAAACGTTGCACTATTTTACGGTCGCCACGAACAGATGCAATTACTCCATCTTGTCCAGATTCAAGGTCTGTGATTGACATTTACTATAACTAAACCTCAGTTAAAATTCAAATTAGGCTAACCTAACTACTCGGAATAGATATATAAGGTTTTAGGTTAGCCTAATTTCAATAAACTGGAAAAGTCAAGGCAGTTCAAAATTACTGGTCACATTTACCTTTCGGTATAGGTCTTCCATGAGGACATTTTGAGGGATGTTTTAACAATGTACAAAGTGCGTTTGCAATGTTTTCGGTCATGTGGTGTTCCAGACCACAAACGGCATTCTCATCCAGTTCTTCATGAAGTGTATCTTTCAACAATACCTCAATCAACCGGTGGTTTCGTATGATTTGTGTAATTGCTTTTCTTCCTTTCGGAGTGAGTTTTGCACCTTTTCGATCTATGTATTCAACGTAGTTTCTTTCTGCCAGCTTCTTGAGCATTTCAACAACGCTTGGCGGCTTGAACTTTAGACTCTCGGCAATATCTTTTATCTTAGCAGGCAATAACCCGTGTTCTTCGAAATACCATAGCGCCTCGAGATATTCAGCGAGATGTTCGGAAATTTCATCAGAGCCGGACAATTCTTACTCAAAGGAACTCATTCGCAGAATTATATTAACCTTTACAGGTTTTTCAGGTTAAAACATGAAATTCAAAAAAATGGTTCAGCAAGCATTTGCCTCAACAAATTAATTAGGAGACTGAACGTAGTACCCTAACAATTGAGGCGCGACAAAGATGAAGGCGGTAGTTCTTGTTGGCGGCTTCGGAACAAGGTTAAGACCTCTAAGCTGCACACGTCCCAAGCAACTATTCCCGATAGCCAATAAACCTCTCCTCGACTGGACTTTTGAGGGACTGTCAAAAGGCGGTGTAGACGAGGTGATATTAGCGACAAATTACATGGCCAATGTTCTCAGACGTGTCTTTGGAAATGCCAGAGGAAATTTAAAAATAACCTACTCCCAAGAGAGAAAACCTTTGGGAACCGGAGGCCCGATAAAACTTCTAGAGAAAGTTTTGAAGAATGAAGAGAACTTTCTAGTGTTGAATGGAGATATCCTCTCAGATACCAGCTATTTGAAACTGGTAAGAAACCATAAGCGATTCATGAAGAAATTTGGAGGGATAACTACCATCACCTTACATGAGGTTTCTGAACCAAGCAGATTCGGTGTTGTGAAAATCGATAAGTTCAACAGAATTTCACGATTTATTGAGAAACCGCGAAAGGAAAAAGGATCAGTCAGACTAATAAATGCGGGAACTTACGTAATGACTCCTGAAATTTTCACTTGCTTAATGGAAGAAAAATGTTCAATTGAAAGAAGTGTTTTCCCACGGTTGGCTGATCAGAAAAAGATGTGTGGTTTCATACATGAAGGCCTATGGACGGACATAGGCAAGGTTGAAGACTTTATAGCCGCGAATTTCAAGATAATGAAAGTTATCGCAAAAAACAAACCACTAATAGGAAAAAATGCGGAGATACATTCAACTGCAAAAATTATCCCTCCAGCAATAATTGGAGATGGGACAAAAATTGGATCCAGAGCAAAAGTAGGCCCCTATGCTTCCGTCGGAAACGAAGTAGATATTGGCAGTGGGTGTAGAGTTGAGAATTCCATACTCTTCAACAGCTCGTGGATAAAACCTTCAGCATCTGTAATTGGAGCAGTCATAGGCGAAGAGGCAATAGTGGGACAATGGGTCAAACTCAAAAAGGGATGCATCCTTGGAGATCATGTAACGGTATCCGATAATGTTACTCTAAGGGAAGTTACCGTGTGTCCATACAAGGAAATAGAGAAAAGCATCTTAAAACCTACACAGGTGATGTAGCGTATGAGAAAAAGACTTTTTGGAACCAATGGGATTAGGGGCGTAACTAACGTTGATTTGACAGCGGATTTCGCTGTCAAGATAGGAATGGCGATCGGAACATTCTTTAATGGCGGAAAGATCGCCATAGGAAATGATGCGCGGATCAGTGGACCTATGTTAAAGATGGCGGTAGCTAGTGGGTTATGTGCTACTGGATGTCATGTTCTCGATGTGGGACTGGCACCGACACCCGCGGTAGAGTTCCTTGTAAGGTATTACAACTGTGATGGAGGAGTCATCATCACAGCCTCGCATAATCCACCAGAATTTAATGGTATAAAGGTAAATGATGAGAAAGGCGTTGAGCTTCAAAGAGAGAAAGAGATCGAGATAGAAGAGATATTTTTCAGTGAAAAATACAAGTTGCCGAAATGGGAGAATGTTGGTAAACTGGTTGAGAGAAAAGACTGGATTGACTCCTACGTTAAAGGGATGAAGGAACTGGTGGATGTTGAACTCATAAGTAAACATCATTACAGAGTTGTGGTGGATGCTGCGAACAGCGTTGGAGTTCTTGTAACCCCGCGGCTCTTGAAAGAACTTGGCTGCAAGGTTTATACTGTGAACTCCCATATCGATGGTTCCTTTCCAGGTAGACTTCCTGAGCCTACTACGAAAAACCTCATGGAGCTATCAAAGGTAGTTAAGGCGATAGGTGCAGATTTGGGAGTGGGACATGACGGAGATGCTGATAGGTCGATTTTTGTCGATGAAAAAGGTGATGTAATTTTGGGGGACAAATCCTTTGCTTTGATAGCTAAAAACTATCTTAAAAAGAATCCCAACGAAACTGTGACAACGCCAATTAGCTCTTCTACAATTATTGAAGATGTGGTTAAAGCTGAAGGAGGAAAATTGATTTGGACAAAAGTTGGAAGCATCAACATTTCAAGAATGATGGTGGAGAAAAAACTAAAGCTGGGTGGTGAAGAGAACGGAGGCGTCTTTTATGGTCCACATCAGCCAGTTCGTGATGGTGCAATGTCGACAGCACTCATCCTTCAAACAATGGCTGAGGAAGCGAAACCTATATCGGAACTGATCGCTGAGCTACCTGAATACTATAATTTCAAGGATAAAATCCACTGTCCTGAAGCTCAAAAAGAGGAAGTCCTAAAAAGACTACTGGAAGAATGCCAAACCCCCGACCTTCAGGTTGACACTCGGGATGGATTGAAGATATGGTTCCCTGACAGGAGCTGGATTTTGATAAGACCCAGCGGAACTGAACCCATATACCGCCTGTTCGCTGAGTCGCGTGAAAAAGGAAAACCTGAAAAAATAGTGGCCGAATACAGAAAGATTGTTGAGAAAATCTTAGCTTAACAACCTAAAACCTGAAGTTCAAATGCAAACCATAAATGTTCTTGTGATTTTAGGGATTATCATCCCAGCTGTTGTTGGGTTTATAATAGTTGACAGATTCACTCCGTATCTCGCTAGCTTCATGAAGAAGAAGGGAATAACAGGGGTAGATGTCCACAAGTTAGATAAACCATCACTCCCCGAAATGGGCGGTATCTCAATAATACTGGGATTAACAATTTCGATCATCATCCTTATTCTGTTCTTACCTTTTTACGCTCTTGAATTCTTGGCTTTCATCCTCGTAGTTCTAGTTGCCGCGGTAATCGGTTATCTGGACGGTCTAAGACCTTGGAAAGCCAAGACCAAGATTGTAGTGGTGGCGCTGGCATGTCTGCCGATCATCATTATAGGAGCATACGAAACTACTCCTCTAGCCCCTTTTATCGGTCAGCTGAGATTAACCATCCTCTACCCAATCGCTTTCGTTCCAATCTTCATTACTCTGACAGCGAACTCAACAAACATGATCGACATATTTAACGGGTCGATGGCTGGTACCTCAGCTATCGCTGCCTCATTTCTGTTCTGTACCGCCATCATTTTTGGAAAGTTTGAGGCTGCGATCATGTACGCTCCTCTGATAGCATGCCTCGTGGCCTACTACCGGTATAACCGGTATCCTGCCAAAGTGTTCGGTGGGGATGTGGGAAGCTTAGCTGTAGGAGCTGCTTTCGGGGCAATTGGAATAATTAGTGGACTTGAGGTGGTTACGCTAATTGCTTTACTACCATTCATGATAAATGGCTCTCTAAATCTCTCAAGTGTCGGAAGACTCTTTGAACACCGCGAAATAAAGGACCGCCCCATAGTTTTACTTGATGACGGAAAAATAGCCGCAAACACCAGCAAGAATGCACCCGTGACACTGAGCAGACTAATTTTGACATACGGTGCCCTAAAAGAATACGAGATCGTCAGAAGCTTCATCGCCCTAACTTTGCTTGCGGGAGCCTTAGCAATATTAACAGCTGCGTTTATGGTGGTTTGGACTTGATTGGAAAACTAAGATTACTTTACGCCTACATGGTTTGTTTCTGGGGAGCCTACATCATTCTAACATGGTTCCTGGCAAGAATTTATCT
>JBDRNN010000235.1:0-2338 GCA_043811145.1 Candidatus Bathyarchaeota archaeon | reverse complement strand
TGGAGGATGTAAATATGGCTAAAATTATTGGAATAGATTTGGGAACAAGTAACTCGGCTGCTGCCGTAATGGAGGCAGGAAAGCCAACAATAATACCTAGCGCAGAGGGAACTACAGTAGCTGGAAAGGCGTTTCCATCCTATGTTGCTTTTACAAAAGATGGACAGCTCCTTGTAGGTGAACCTGCCAGGAGACAGATTGTAACAAACCCTGGTGGAACAGTGACGGCGATTAAGAGGAAAATGGGGCTTGACTATAAGGTTAAGGCTCAAGGAAAGGAGTATACCCCCCAGCAAATTTCTGCTTTCATATTACAGAAGATAAAACGTGATGCTGAGGCATTTCTTGGCGACAAGGTAGAAAAAGCAGTCATAACCGTCCCAGCATATTTTAATGACAACCAAAGACAGGCCACAAAAGATGCGGGTGAAATAGCTGGACTGGAGGTTGTGAGAGTGATAAACGAACCAACTGCAGCCTCGCTAGCCTACGGATTGGATAAGCTTGAGAAAGAACAAACGACTATGGTTTTCGACTTTGGCGGAGGTACCTTAGATGTAACTATAATGGAATTCGGTGGCGGAGTTTTCGAGGTCAAGTCCACAAGTGGTGATACACAACTCGGCGGCACAGATATGGACAATGCAATTATAGACTATCTGATTGAAGAATTTGGAAAAGATAATACCATAAACCTGAGAAACGATCCAACGGCAATGCAGCGATTGAGAGAAGCTGCAGAAAAGGCAAAAATCGAGCTGTCAACTACCCTAACAAGCGATATTAACCTACCCTACATAAGCGCCGATACCACTGGACCTAAACATATGATCATTTCCCTAACCCGAGCCAAGCTGGAGGAGTTGGTAGAACCTGCAATACGAAGGTGCTCTGGACCAATGAGACAAGCCTTTTCTGATGCGAAGCTTGAGCCGGCGGGCATAGACAAGATAATCCTCGTGGGTGGGCCTACAAGGATGCCTAGTGTCCAAAAGTTTGTTGAAGATTTTGCTGGTAAAAAAGTTGTGCGGGGCATCGACCCTATGGAATGCGTAGCTATGGGCGCCGCTATTCAAGCTGGTGTTTTGGCAGGCGAAGTTAAGAATCTGCTTTTACTTGATGTGACACCAATAACCTTGGGGATTGAGACCCTAGGAGGTATACGCACTCCTCTTATCGAACGGAACACAACGATTCCTACCAAAAAGAGCCAGATTTTTTCTACTGCAGCAGACTTCCAGACAAGTGTTACTGTCCATGTTCTCCAAGGAGAAAGACCAATGGTAGCCGATAACACATCCCTTGGAATGTTTAACCTAGTAGGTATACCTCCCGCCCCAAGAGGGGTTCCTCAAATCGAAGTTACCTTTGATATCGACGCTAACGGTATACTAAATGCCTCCGCGAAGGACTTAGGTACAGGTAAGGAACAGAAAATCACGATTACCGCCTCAACAAAATTGTCTGAAGAGGAAAAAAATAGGATGATTAATAATGCCGAACAGTTTGCTGAGGAAGACCGGAAGAGAAAAGAAGAAGTTGAAACGCGTAATGCTGCTGAATCAATGATATATACCGCCGAGAAAACTGTGAAAGAGCTGGGAGACAAGCTTACCCAAGACCTTAAGGATAATATAGACAAGGCTATTGCTGAGTTGAAAGAGACCATAACTGGTAAAAATGTTGAGCAAATAAAATCTAAGACAGATGGTCTATCAAAGGCACTGCAGGCTGCTGGCAATGTTATCTACCAGCAAGCTGCTCAGCAGCAGGCTCAACAGCAAGCTCAACGAGAAAAACCTGAAACTGAACATACAACTGAAGAGGCCCCCACTAAAGATGAAAAAGTGGTGGATGCAGACTACGAAGTAGTTGATGATAAAAAGGAGTAACCAAGTACCCTTTACAGAGACAATGAATAAACAAACCTCTTCTCGCTTTTTTTGCTAAAAAATTAAATACCAATAAAGTGCACTGTAACTCTTTTTCTAAAGTACTGAACTGATCTTCTTAGGATATTTTTTAATTAACTCTCTTGCCTTGTGTAAAGTATACAGTAAAAATTTTGTTTTCATATGGGATAAAGTTTATTAATACCCCGAAGCATTCGAATATTCTACGTATAAATTTAGATTACTAGCATGCAACTCATTTTTTGATCAGTATCTAATAAGGGAATGTTCTGTTTGGTGAAGCGTGAAAAAGAAGAGTTTGATGTATTTCAAAATGAGCTAGTCCCGAAGCATATTTTGCTCTCAGAAAGTGAGGCCAAGGGGATCCTTTCAAAGTATAGACTTAAACCCTATCAGCTGCCGCGGATCGTAGATTCAGATCCTGT
>JBDRNN010000234.1:0-2717 GCA_043811145.1 Candidatus Bathyarchaeota archaeon | reverse complement strand
GAGTTGAACAAGAATCCAGCACTCAAGCAAAGAAGTTGGTTAAAGAAATAACAACAGATTTTGAGGAACACATGAATAATGATCTTCAGGTTAAGGCTACCTTTGATTCATTATATAATATAGTTTCAAGATTGGTAAAACTTAAGGAACAGAAAATGTTGAGCGATAAGGACTCTAAGGAGGCATTATCAAAACTCAAAGCAATCAACTATGTTTTTCAGGCATTTTTCTAAGAAAAAGGGAGTTCTTGAATGTGGCGAAAAAAGAGGAACCGAATAATCTTTCACGTTGATATGGACCAATTTTTTGCCGCCGTAGAAGAGAGAGAACATCCTGAAATTAGAGGTAAACCCGTTGTTGTAGGAGCTGACCCAAAAGAGGGAACAGGAAGAGGTGTTGTCAGCACCAGCAATTATGAAGCACGAAAATATGACGTTACATCAGGTATTCCCATAGCGAGAGCATGGAGACTATGTCCAGACGCCGTTTATCTCCCAGTTAACTACAGACTTTACCAGAACGTATCAGAACGAATCATGACGATTCTGCGGGGCTACGCGGACAAGTTTGAGCGCTGGGGCCTTGATGAAGCATTCTTGGATGTGACTTCTTGGGTCAAAAATTTTGGAGAAGCAAAGAAGCTTGCAGAGAACATCAAGAACGAGGTTTACGAAAAGGAACATCTGATCTGTTCTGTTGGTGTTGGATCGAACAAGCTTGTGGCTAAGATATGCAGTGACTTTGAGAAACCGGACGGGTTAACCGTTGTCAAAGCTGAGGATGCGAAAGCGTTTCTGTCGCCTCTGCGGGTGCGTAAGCTGTTGTGGGTTGGCAGAAAAACCGAGTACAGACTCAACATGATGGGCATCCAGACTATCGGTGATTTGGCAAACTATAACGCATCTGTTTTAGCAGAAAAATTTGGTGCTGCGGGCACTCAGTTGTATTTACTGGCACAGGGAATTGACAATAGCGATGTTCAGGAACACTGGGAACGAAAATCCATGAGTCGGGAGATAACTTTTGAAGAGGATACATGTGACTCGAACCTAATTTTTGAAACCTTGGATGCAATCTCAGATGATTTGCATCAAGAACTTACGGCATCAAAATTCACATTTAAGACAATCACAGTAAAGATACGATACGAAAACTTTGAAACCCACACCCACGGCAAGACTCTGCCCTTCTTTACAGACCGCTTTAGAGATATACAGAATGGTGCCCGAGCTCTTATGCACGATTATCTGTGTTCTGACCTGAAAATTCGTTTGATAGGTATTAGGCTTTCAAACCTGTTTTCGACCGAGAAGCAGACAAGGTTAGCTGATTAATGTTTTGCTCCTCTTTTCAGTGAATGAACAACCCAGACATAATGAGTACTTTTTCGTAAAATGACTTGTAGAAGATGACCAAAAACTTATCCAAGTTGACCCGTTCCTTCATAAAATCTGATATGGAGATGACCTGCTTAGGAGTCAAGAAAGTTTTTGAATGCTCAAAAAAAGCAGCATAGAAAAAGAGAGAAATGAACAATTTTACGTCTAAGACGAACGTAGCACCTGTTTTTGATGCTACCGTTATGATTTCTGGTCATAACGGGGAAAAACCAGTAACGTTAATAGGTTGCTACTTGCAGTAACTTTTTCAAAGTGAAGACTATGCCAAAGTTGAATGTCTTAGTTTTAACCGGTCGCACTATTGATCAAGGCAGAGGAAAAGAAATGGGCAAATTATCAGACGTATACCAGAAAGATGTTACACAATGTCAAATTGACCCGGAAGACATGAAGACTCTCGGCTTGAGGCGAAACGCCAACGTTAAAGTTACAACAAATTTTGGCAGTATCGTTTTGAGGGCTATCACATCGCTTAGGGGTCCTCATCCTAAAATGATTTTTATTAGCTATGGTCCTTGGGCAAGTATGATCTCTGACCCCGAGACTCATGGATCAGGTATGCCCTCATTAAAGGGGATGACTGGGGTACTTGAACCTGCACCTAACGAAAAAGTGTTAACTATGCAGGAGTTAGTTAATCAACTCAAAATGGAGGCTTAGAACATGCCCATTGTAAATAGTGTGACTTGTCCAGTCTGTGGAACTTTTTGTGATGACATTGAAATAATTATTGATGACAATAACCGTATTATTGAAGCTCGAAATGCGTGTGCTATGGGCGCAGCGAAGTTTCTGAACTTTTCTGATCACCGTATTAAGACGCCTCTTATTCGAAAAAATGGTGAATTAGTTGAAGCTACAATGGATGAGGCTATCGAAAAGGCAGCCCAGATTCTTGTTGACGCACACTATCCCATATTGTATGGCTGGAGTAACACTTGCTGTGAAGCACAACGAGTAGGCGTAGCGTTGGCAGAAGAGGTTGGCGGAGTAATGGATAACACCGCAACTGTTTGTCATGGACCCTCTATTATGGGTGTTCAATCTGCTGGTATACCCTCAGCTACTCTGGGACAGTTGCGGCATCGTGCAGACCTGATTATCTATTGGGCTAGTAACCCATGGGATGCTCATCCGCGTCATCCAGAACGATACAGCATGTTCTCGGATGGCAGGTTCGAAAAGAGCACATGGACACAGTATCTTTCCAAGTTGAGAGGCGATATGTCAAAGAAGAAGATTCAAAGAGCCTCTAATCTGGTCTTGAAAAAGGACTTCTGTTTTGCCAATTGCGAATCAGAGGGTTTACCCTGTAAC
>JBDRNN010000233.1:0-21706 GCA_043811145.1 Candidatus Bathyarchaeota archaeon | reverse complement strand
TCATACAAGTGCCTGACGCCGTAGCCCCTAGCACCGAGATAATTTTTAAGGACATTCTCATTTAATGTGTCTTCTTTCGTCTTTCCAAGGGTTAGGTTAACCCGCAATATTTTTCCAGCTACACCTTTTACCATTTCAATCACCTTTCTTTATACCACGGTTTTATCCAAAGCTTGTATTTTCCCCATCTGGTTTGAGTGTCTGGTTTGAGGGAACTTCTCATAAATGTTCTTCCTCTATAGAAGGCTGCATCAGGCGCGTCTGCATATTTTAGGCATTTTTGGGGACACCATTCAACACACGCAGGTTCGCCTTTGCAGAGATCACATTTAATAGCTTTATTAGTTATCGCATCGACTTTGATAGCGCCATATGGGCACCAAGCTTCGCATAGACCGCAGCCGTCACATTTTTCAGTATCTACTTCAATCCATTGTTTTGCTACAAGAACCCTGTCGGTTACTCTCTTTAAGGCACCACCCTCTATGCCCTTGGGTAGTAGTGCTTCTCTACATATATCGATGCAGACACCGCAATTGGTACAGTAGGCAGGTCCCTCAAAAACCGAAGGATCATCTCTGATGACATATATGCCGCCTCTTCGGGGGTTAAGAGATTTGAATTTTTTCCATGCACATATATTTGAGCAAATTTCGCATCCTACACATGCCTCGTTATCACAAACTAATGCTTTAGCCAAAATTCTCGCCTCATAAACAGTTTATCGGGTTTTTAAAGATTAAGGTTTTTGAGATAATTTAAATTTTGCCTATACAAAGAATCGTTGTTTTAAATTTGATTTTTACTTCTTTTCTTTAATGTACCCGAGCGCTAAAGCTACGCCGTAAATAATTGCTTCTGGTCGAGGTGGACAACCGGGAATGTAAACATTGACGGGTATATGCCTGTCTAAAGGTCCATCTACGCTGTAACTTCCATCAAAAACACAATTAGAGGTGGGGCACTGCCCAATAGCGATAACTGCCTTTGGGTCAGGCACAGCGTTATAGGTTCGGATAAGTCGATCCGTCACTTGTGAACATACCGGTCCTGTAATTAGTAGAACATCGGCATGTCGAGGAGAGTTGACAAGTTTAATACCGAATCTTTCAACATCGTACACTGGCGTTAGACAAGCAAGAACTTCAATGTCGCAACCATTGCAACCTCCGGTGTTCAAATGAAAAACCCATGGTGACTTTTTATTTGCCCAAGCTTTAACGCTTTTTAACATAGATTAACCTCCTACTAAGCCTAACAGGGAGTTTGCTGATAATTTTAGAAGCCCTGTAAGTATTTCAGGTTGAATTCCGAAAAGGATGCATAGCGCTGCAAGAACTATCATGGGACCCAACAGTACTAAAGGTGCTTCTTTAATATTTGTTGGGTTTGTGAGTCTTTTCGGAATTTCTCCGAAGAAAATTCCATGAGCTGCTCTAAGGAAGGTTGCAGCAGTTAATACACTTACTATTATGGCAATTATAGCCAAAACTGGATAACCGGCATCAATGACAGCGAAGTAGATGATTAGCTTGCTTACAAAACCATTAAATGGGGGGAATCCCGCTATCGAGAAGGTACCGATAAGGAACAAAACGGCGGTGACGGGCATGCTACGGAAAAGGCCACCCATCTCGCTTATCTTGCGTGTTCCAACTCTGTATATAACTGCTCCTGCACAGAGGAAGAGGAGGGCTTTAAAGAGGGCATGACTTACAAGATAGAACAGTCCACCTAAAATACCCGAAGACGTACCTAAACCTAAACCTAATATTACATAACCCATGCAGCTTATAGTAGAGTAAGCTATCATACGTTTCAAATCATCTTGGGCAAGCGCTAACAAAATACCGGCAATCATACTTAATGCGCCAAAAGCTGTTAGGAAGGGCCCAATCTCCCAGCCGCCAAGCGGTACATAGATAACATAAATTACCCTGACAAGGGCGTAGATGCCCATTGCCACTAAGATACCGGAAATCAATGCACTAATAGGGGAAGGAGCCGTCGAATGAGCATCTGGAAGCCAAGCATGAAAGGGAACTAGCCCTGCCTTAACACCGAAACCTATTATGAAGAAAGCGGTCATGAGTTTTAGAGTAATAGGAGGAATTTCTAGCTTAGGGATTACATTTGCGATAGCCAATAGACCTAGCTGACCAGTCAAGTCAAAGACAATGAAGACACCCAGAAGGGAAAAGACCATCCCAACGGAGATTAATATTATGTATTTATATCCTGCCTCTAGAGAATGTGGTTGCCATAGGAAAAATATCAGTATAGCGGATATTGGGGTTGCAGCTTCTAAGATGACCCATAAAACTAGAATATTATTAGTAAATGTGATCCCTAATAAGGCACCTATAAATGTAAGCAGAAAGGGATAATAGAGAGTTAATTTTTTTGGAGCAAGATTTGCTCTTAGGACTTCATGGGGCATATAACCTACCGAGTACGTGATTGCCACGACGCCAAGTATTCCGATTAAGATTGCCATAAGTAGACCCATGCCGTCAAAAAATATTCCCAACGGTTCGTAAACTAAAACATCGCCAGCTAGTATTGGCGGAATCATTAGCATTATTAATATAAGTGTAAGAATAATTCCTCCCAATGCAATTCCGTCTTGAAACTTTCTTGAAAAAAGTCCTATGCCACTAACTGCTACGGCAAAGACAAATGGAACCAATAGTGTAATAAAGGGAAGGAGGGAACTTACCATTTTAACTCCACCAAGCTCTTTGTATCAGTTGTTTGTAGTTTTTTATGAATTCCTGTTATAACGTATAGCAGAACAACAACTGTGATAATTGCATCGGCCGCTATACCAATCTCGATTGTCTCAGGTAAATGCGGCGCTAAAAAGACTAGGGTTAACAGTACTCCATTTTCGAGAAACAGAAATCCAATAACATTTTTTATCAAGTCTCTTCTTGCCGTCAGAACGTAAAAGCCCAGAAAGAACAGTGAAATAGCTACTATAAACTCAATGGATAACACTCCACTGAGAGTTACAAATAACCCAACAATGCCTGCTACCATGAATAAAATAGAACCAATGCCACCGAATGATGGAGGTGTTTCACGGTTAACTGTACTCTTGATTGCGAAAAAGAGTAACGCGGGAGTCACAATGACCTTTGTGATAAGTGTGATAGCTGCCAAAGGCCAGAAACCTATCATAATAAAAATCGTGCTCATAATAACGCCTTGTAGCATATAAGCAGTTACAGAATGATTTAACCTCCTAAGCGCTACGGCTGCAACTGCGGTCACTATAATGAAATATGCCAGCTCTACGTTAATCATTTTATTACCTCTTTTTTTCCTCGTATGCAGTTAGGAGTGTTAATGCCTCAACATCCCTCTTACATTTTGGACAAAGTTTCGACAACCTATCCAACGATTCAGGTTCAATTTTAGTTTGTTCCGTCACAATTTTAATAGCTTTTTCAGCTAGCGGGACCGTTGTAAACCAAGCTCCACAGTGTTCACAACTTTTCATATCAACTTCCACAGAGGAGACAAGACTTAGCTTATCGGTGGTTGAAATCTCATATTCTTGACTGAGCTTGATAGCTTTAGGTGTTTCGGGACAGACTTCTTCACATCTAGAGCAGAATGAACATTTCCCATACCATAGGTTAAACATTCTTTTCCCGTCTTTTTCCGTTACCGTTATACATTGGCTGGGGCAAACTTCAGCGCAAGCTCCACACCCAGTACACTGTTCAGGGGCATATTTTGGTACTCCCCTGAAGCCCTCAGAAACGGGTCTAGGAGGTTGGAATGGGTACTTTATAGTAACTGGGCCCTTGAACATCGCCCTAATTGCAAGAGAAAAAATATTTCTTTTCATTCTTTAACCTCCATTAAAACAGCAACGCCCTTACGATGTCTATGAAGGCAACAGCAAGCAGCACCTTCCAGAAGAAGCTAATAGCATGATTGATTTTGGCTCGTGGAAACAGTGCATCAATAAATGCCACAACCGCTACGATACCCATGATCTTGGCAAACTGAACGAGAAAGTCTAATCCTATGTGACCCATATAGGGTCCTGGGAAAAACAGTGCTACAGCTAAGCTGGACAAGGCTACAATCTTCATAAACTGTACCAACCTGAATATTGCCAGCTTTCTACCTGAATACTCTACAAAGGGACCTCCGATGAGTTCTTGATCAGCCTCTGCGATGTCGAAGGGTAGTTTTCCAAGACTTGCTTGCATACAGATTATGAATACAGCGAAGGCTATGGGTAGTTTCGCTATCATCCATCCACCCTCCAATTGGAATTGAATTATACCAACGAAGGACAGAGATTGAGACTGTATTGCAACAGCCAAAATTGAAACGATTAGGGCGGGCTCATAGGCAAACATCATCATCATTTCCCGGCTTGCTCCGACAGCTGCGAAGGGATTTGCTGAAGCAGAAGCGCCGACCATTATCATAACTGAGACCATTGCTAACAGGTAAATAACTACGATTACATCCCCTACAAAGCCTATAGAGGGTGTTGCGGTACCGAAAGGAATTATAAGCATGACAACTAAAACAGCAGCGAAGGCCGCCATTGGTGCCAAGGTAAACAAATGACGGTGAGCCTGTCGAGGGGTAACATCCTCTTTGGTTAGAAGCTTTATGAAATCTGCGATTGGCTGATAGATAGGTGGACCTCTCCGAGCTTGGAGGCATGCCTTAATTTTACGAATAACCCAGTCGGAGAATAATGCAATAAGGACTGTAGCTATCAAACCCGGATAAACGAAAAAGCTTAAAAAAGGTTCCCAGATCATCTTTCATTCTCCTACAAAATTAAGTTCCTTTTCCGTTTTTGAGAGAATTTTGCGAATTCTTCCATAGAAAAAATTCTTTGGTTATTACTTTTCAAGTCAACAACTCTGCAGGTGCAGGATATGCAAGGGTCAACACTAGCTATGATTAATGGGGCATCAGCAATCAAGTTGCCGGGCAACATTGCAAGTGTCGAAGGTATATTGACATAGCTTGGGGCACGAATTTTCAGTCGCTCAGGGATATTAGATCCGTTTGATTTTAAATAATGAAATACCTCTCCACGTGGAGCCTCAGCACGACCAATACCCTCCCCAGGAGGTATTTCACCTACTGGAACTGCAATATCACCAGAAGGCATCTGGTCAATGCATTGTCGAATTATGATTACTGACTGAACTAGTTCAAAAAGCCTAACAACTGCTTTTGACCATACATCCCCTTCACTCTGGGTAACCACATCAAAACTTACATCCTTATATGCAGCGTAAGGGTCATCTTTACGCACATCAATTGTTAATCCTGAACCTCGTGCTGTTGGACCAGTAACCGAGAACTCTCGAGCTTTTTGAGGTGTTAAGATTCCTACTCCTTGAAGTCTCGCTTTAATAGTTCTATCTTCTAGAGCAATTTTAACATATTTCTTTACGGCTGCTTCTAGTATGATTAAAATTTCAGTGATTTTTGGGATCTCATCTTTTTTTATGTCTCTTCGAACTCCACCAATGGTGAGGTAGGATTTGTTCACTCGGTTTCCTGTTATTCTTTCGAGCAAGCTCATGACGATTTCTCTGTCTTTCCAAACATGCATGTAAATTGTGTCGAGGGCCATGAAGTGGAACGCAAGTCCTATCCAAAGAAGGTGACTATGGATTCTCTCAAGTTCTTGGATTATGGTTCTCAGGTATCTTGCCCTATCTGGAAGCTCAACCTTCGCTATCTCTTCTGCAGCTTGGATGTATGCAGTTGGATGCACTAAATTGCAGATTCCACAGATCCTTTCAGTAAGATAAATGACTTGATGATAGGTTCTGCTCTCAGCAAGCTTTTCAATGCCACGGTGGTTATAACTGATAATTACATCTGCCCCTGTAACTTTTTCACCATCAACATAAAGCCTGAAGTGTACTGGCTCCTCTAAGGTGGCGAAAAATGGGCCAATGGGTAGAACTGTTTGTGTTTTTCGTTCCACTATTTTTCCCTCCTTGAATAGTCTTTAAGCAATGGATATTCACCCGAAGGCCACTTATCGGGCAAAATAAATCTTCTTGGATCAGGATGACCGTCAAATGTTATCCCGAAGAGATCGTTTGTTTCCCGTTCAATCCATGCTGCACCAGGAGTAATATTCGCTATAGAATCAATGTGAGGTTCTGTCTTTGGGAAAATAGTTTTAACGTTGACAACAATGCCCGAGTCATCAAATGAGAAGAAGTGAATTACTCCAAAATTTTCCCCAAGGTCAAGGCCAGATGACATCACATAACGAGCTCCAAGCTTATTAAACAAAAAGTCCGTAACATTTTTTATTCCTTTTTTATCTACTCTAACATGTATACGACTTTTTGTAGGTAGTGTATAGCTGACAAAGTATTCTTTAAGCTCTTTTTGCAATTTTTCTGCTATTTCTTGCTCAGTTAACATCTTGAAACCGCCTATACCAATGCTAAAATTATGATTACGGCTAGGGCACCAACCGCCATCCAGAGCATGTAAAGCTGTAGCAGACCTGTATGAGATTTTCTAAACCAGTTGCTGAAGGAGTAAACAGCATTTCTTACCGGATGGTGAAGAATACGATCAAAATCAACTTTGTAGATAGGGGCCATAACGTCTCTTATCGGGTGATAGAATTGCTCGGATAGTACTTGAAGATCTTTAACTTTCCAGTCTTCACCACAAGCCCATGTATCTAATCTTTCGACAGGAGGATTCTTTATTGTAAAGCCTGCCCAATAAATGAGGGCGCCCATAAACAGCGCAGACAAGAGCAGAACAGTTGCTAAAGTTGGTCCCCAGAGACCAATATTTGTAAAGATAGTAGCTGGAACCGTTCCAACGCTTACACTTACAGCAGGTAATGAATTCACAGCAGGTGCAACTATGAATTCTAACGGCCATTGGGCAGCTATACCGAAAACTATACAGAATGCGGCCAGAATAACTAAAGGTGCCCACATGAACCTTGAACCTTCCTTAATATTCTTTAATCGTTCAGGCAGTTGACCAAAGAAGATACCGTGAAGAACTTTGATAAACACAGCGAGAGTAACAGCGCTTATGAAGATAGCAATTATTGCATAGAAATAGTAGATTGGATTTATAGCTCCAGCTTCTATGGCAGCCTGATAAATCATCCATTTACTTGCAAATCCGTTTAGAGGAGGTACCCCTGCTACAGCTAATGCACCGATAACAAAGACGGATGCTGTTATGGGCATATTTTTGGCCAATCCTCCCATTTGATCAATGTTCCTTGTCCCAACCTGATAAGCAATCATTCCTGCACAGAGGAAGAGCAATGCCTTGAAAATAGCGTGGTTTAAGAGATGGAACAGCCCAGCTGTAACTCCTAAAGAAGTCCCTATTCCAATAGCCAGAATCATATAACCTATTTGACTGATTGTGCTGAAAGCTAACAGTTTTTTAAGGTCTTTTTGAACTAACATAAACAGAGCACCAATAGTTAGGGTAACAACACCGACGGTTGCAAGTGAAAAGTCCCAAGCGGGAATGGATAAAAAGACTACCCAGAAAATACCGGTCACTCGAGCAATCAGGTAAACTCCTGCCTTCACCATAGTCGCTGCGTGAAGATATGCACTGACAGGTGATGGAGCCTCCATAGCGGCTGGCAACCAAGTTAAGAAGGGAACTTGAGCAGATTTAGCTAAAGCCCCTAAAATGAACATTGCTAAAGCTAGATGAAGAAGGGGGGTAACTGATCCAATTCTTCCAGGTATTTGAGAAATATCGAAAGTTCCAGTTATTAAGTAAAGCAATAAAATACCGAATAGGAGACATGCACCACCTACATGGGTAGTGATTAAGGCTTTAATGGAAGCTCTAGACGCTTTCGGGTCTTCTGCATTAAAACCGATTAAAGCCCAAGAACACAGACCTATCAGCTCCCAGAAGAGGAAGAGAATTATCAGGTTGCTTGCGAAAACAAGTCCGATCATTCCGCCCATGAAAATAAGCATGAACATGTAGTATCTGCCGAAGCCATGCTTGTAGGGATGCTCTCGGTTACCTTCTGATAGATAAACTCTTGAATAGAATATTATCAGCGCCCCGATACCAGCTGCGATTAAAGCTATCATTAAGCTCAAACCATCAATCAGGAGAGTGAAGTTCCAACCAAAAGTTGGAATCCAAGGTATCTCGTACAGAATCGGTGCGTCAAAAATGACTGTCGGAGCCATTAAGAAAATCAGAGCTGTAGTTGCAATAGCTATTGCAATAGCGAACCAACCCTTGGCACGTTTAGGCACAACTAAAACTAGGAAGGCGGCGATGAAGGGTATAAAGATGGGCAGCGGGGGTATAACTTCGAGCATTTTTTCACCTTTTTACTGTTATAACACTACCGCCGCCTACACCGCCAGTTACCAAGCTTTCTGCAGCCTTTGATCTAATTTCCTTCATTATTTTTTCATAGTCTCCGTAGGTTAATGCTCTTGCAGGACATGATGTGACGCATAAAGGTCGGCGTCCATCACGCAATCTTTCTATGCAGAGGTCACATTTTGTTACAATGTGATGAGTAGAATCCATTTGGATTACTCCGAATGGACAAGCAATGGAGCATTTACGACAACCGATACATATAAGTTGTTTAATTATGACAACTCCTTCCGGAGTTTTTTCGATAGCATGAGTTGGACAAACCTCTAAACAAGGGGCGCTTTCACAATGGCGACATTGAATGGGTACGGGGTATTTTTCTTTGATTACATCAACAAAGATTTTTGAGATTCCCCAGTTGTCTGGTCTCATTTCACAAGCCACTTCACAGGACTTGCAGCCAATGCACCTTCCCAGATCTACATACAACACGTTTACCATTTTTTTCCCCGTTGTCATGCTTTGTGAATAGAGACGGCTAAAGCCTTGAATTCAGGTATTTTAGCCACAGGATCTAAACTATGGTGAGTTAAGATATTCGCCCTCCCTTCTGCGAAGTGAAATGGAATGAAGACAATTCCAGGGGGAACCTGTATAGTTATTTTTGCTTTAACTTTAATTTCGCCACGTCTAGACTTTACCAGAACGTGATCCCCATCCTTTATGCCTAGCTTGAGGGCGTCAGTTTCACTGATTTCGACATATGATTCTGGAACTTCCTTTACTAGCTCTTTAGTTCTCCTTGTCATAGAGCCGCTATTGTAGTGGTGGATCACTCTCCCAGTTGTTAAGATGAAGGGGTATTCTTTATTCGGCCGCTCTACGGGAGGCTTAAATTCTGTTTTATTGAACACACCTTTTCCATCGGAAGTAGCAAATTTACTTGTGTAAAGTATAGGAGTTCCATCGTGATCTTCACTCGGACAAGGCCAATTAATACCGCTCAATCTGCTCAGCCGCTCATAGGTGATGCCTGAATATTGAGGAGTTAAATTACGCATTTCATTAAAGATTTCTTCAGGTGAACTGAAGTTAAATCCAGTTTTTGCACCAAGTCGCTTCGCCAATTCACATATAATCATCCAGTCAGGCTTACTTTCCCCTAGGGGTTCAATCGCCATCCTCCTTAACTGAACACGTCTCTCAGTATTTGTAACAGTTCCCTCTTTCTCAGCCCATGAGGCAGCGGGAAAGATAAGATTGGCGAATTCTGAAGTTTCAGTGGGAAAAATGTCAGAAACAGCTAGAAACTCTAATTTTTTTAAGGCCTCTTCAACTCTTAAGGAGTCGGGATCTGTGATAACAACATTTTCGCCCATAATATATAGCGCCTTAATTTTACCTTCTAGTATCGCAGATGTAACCTCTGTAACGGTTAATCCCGGTTTATCGGGTAGCTTGCTGATTCCCCAACCCTCTTCAATTTTTTTTCTCATATCGGGGTTAGCTACTGATTGGTAACCTGAATAGACACCAGGTAAGCATCCCATATCGCAAGCACCCTGAACATTGTCCTGTCCTCGTAGAGGGTTAACGCCCGTTCCAGGTCGACCGATATTCCCAGTAAGCATAGCTAGGTTGGCTATGGATTGTACATTGTCAGAACCGGTAGTGTGTTGAGTGATTCCCATCGAATATACGATGGAAGCTCGATTTGCTTTAGCGTAAGTTATGGCCGCTTCACGGATTTTCTGAGCAGGAACCCCCGTTATTTCTTCGGCCCATTCTGGGGTTGTTTTTGCTATGCTTTTTTTCAGCTCTTCGAAACCCTTTGTTTGAGCTTGTATGAACTTCTTATCCTCCAAGCCCTCCTTAAGGATGACGTTAATCATTGCGTTTAATAAAGCGACATCTGTTCCGGGTTTATGTTGCAGATAGAGGCCAGCATGCCATGCGGTATGAGTGAAACGAGGGTCGGCGACTATTATTTTTGCGCCTTTGTCTCGTGCATCCAAAATACGTTTAGCAGCTACAGGATGCTGCTCGAAAGGATTTGCTCCGATAATAAAAATGCAGTTTGAATCAATAAAATCTTTAAAAGTGTTAGTCATGGCGCCTGAGCCAAAAGCCTTGTTTAAACCAACAACTGTTGGGGCATGACATAGACGAGCACAGTGATCAATGTTATTTGTGCCAATAACTGCTCTCGCAAATTTTTGGAGAAGATAATTCTCCTCATTTGTACATTTTGCTGAGGCAAAAATAGCTATGGCATCGGGCCCATATTTGTCGCGAACTTCAAGAAATTTTTTAGCGAATGTTGTGAAGGCAATGTCCCATGAAACTTTCTTAAATGTTCCATTTTCTTTTATCAGGGGGTATCTTAAACGGTCTTTATGATATACTAACTCTTGAAGGGTGTTCCCTTTAGGACAGAGAGAGCCTTCATTAACAGGGTTGTTTTCCCAATACTCGAGGCCGATAACTGATTCGTCTTCTACCTTTAATTTTAACCCGCATCCAACCCCACAGTAGGGGCAGATTGTTGGTATATATTTCACACCTAATTTTCCGCCCTGTTTGTTATAGCCTTCTATAAATTAACGAAGGCTTTTATAGCATTTTCGATTGCTGACTACCCAGCATTATTATCTGAAATTTATTACGTTTGGTAAAGGAGAATTCATAATTAAAAGAACTGCCGCAAGTTACCAATAAGAGTCCTTTTTCTCCACTTCAGTTTTCTCAACATTTGCGGCACAAACTTTTAGCTCAGGTATTTTAGCTACAGGATCTAGGGCAGCATTTGTTAGCATGTTTGCTGGACATTCAGCGAAGTGGAATGGTATGAACATTACTCCTTCCAATATTTTTTTGGTTACTAGTGCGGGTATTTGTATCTCACCTCTACGAGTCTTAACTTTGATAGATTCTCCATTTTTAATTCCCAAACGTTCCGCGTCTTTCGAGTTTATTTCAACATATCCTGTTGGAACTTCCTTGTCTAATTGAGGAGTTTTTCTAGTCATAGTGCCAGTATGCCAATGGAACATAATTCTTCCAGTTGTCAATATGAAAGGATAGTCTTTGTCAGGCAACTCTGCCGGCCCCTTAAACTCAACTGCAGTAAATTTACCCTTACCACGTGTGAATTTATCTTTATGAAGATAGGGAGTACCTGGATGGTCAGAAGAGGGGCATGGCCAAGCTAAGTATCCCACTTCATCAAGCCTTGGATGTTGGATGCCGCCATAAATGGGCGTTAAAGATGCAATTTCATTCATAATTTCAGAGGGAGAGTTATATTCGAAACCTTGGGCCCCCATTTTTTTAGCTAGCTCACAGATTATCATCCAGTCAGGTTTGCTGTCGCCCAACGGCTCGATTACCTTCCTTATTAGCTGAACTCTACGGTCAGTTGCAGTGAATGTTCCATCCTTCTCAGCATACGATGTTCCAGGGAGTACCACATCCGCTAGTTCAGCTGTTTCTGTGAGGAATATGTCTTGAACAACCAGAAAGTCAAGCTTCTCCAAAGCCTCTTTTACATGGTTAATATCAGGGTCGGAAAGCATAGGGTTCTCTCCCATAATATACATCATTTTAATATCTCCTTTAGCTGCGGCATTCGTCATCTCCACAAGCGTTAACCCAATTTTATCAGGCAGCGGGGTATTCCATGCTTTCTCGAATTTTTCCCTCAGAGAAACATCTGTAACACTTTGATAACCTGAAAAAACATTTGGGAGGGCACCCATATCGCACGCCCCTTGAACATTATTTTGCCCCCTCAGAGGATTAACACCAGTACTAGGCAAACCAATATTCCCACATAACATAGCCAAGTTGGCTATTGAAAGAACTTGGTCTACACCAGTTGTATGTTGGGTTATACCCATCGAATAAACTATCGAGGCTTTTTCAGCTTTCGCATAGGTTCTTGCAGCTTCAATTAATGCTTCACTTGGAACGCCTGTGATTTGTTCAGTCTCTTCTGGAGGATATTTTTCAACGGTTGCTTTTAACTCAGCGAATCCTTCAGTACGTTCTTTAATGAATTTCTTATCCTCCAGCCCTTCCTTCAGGATAGTGGCCATCATGGAGTTTAGCAATGCAACATCCGTACCCGGCTTATGTTTTAGGTGAATATCAGCAAGAAGGGTCAATGAAATTTCTCTAGGGTCTGCAACAATTAGTTTCGCACCATTTTCTTCGGCTTTCACAATTCTACTGGCTATCAGAGGGTGCTGTTCAACTGTATTGGACCCAATTATAAAGATACAGCCACAATCCTCAAACTCGGGAGTTGAGTTTGTCATTGCACCGCTACCGAATGCTTTAGCTAAACCCGCCACAGTTGAAGCATGACATAAACGAGCACAGTGATCAATGTTATTTGTGCCAATAACTGCTCTCGTAAATTTTTGGAGAAGATAATTCTCCTCATTTGTGCATTTTGCAGATGAAAGGACAGCAATAGCATCAGGCCCGTTGTTTTTCTTAACTTCCTTTAACTTTTCAGCAACAAGCCCCAAAGCCTCCTCCCATGTTGCCTCTTTGAGTTCACCGTTTTTCTTTACTAGAGGAGATAAAAGCCTCTTCTCGTTCGCTACAAACTCGTGAGCGTTCCAGCCTTTTATACAAAGTTTTCCTTGGCTGACTTGATCTGTTTTACACGGAGAAACCCCAACAAGTGCGCCATCAAAAACTTCCAAATAAAGTTGACAGCCGGTACCACAGTATGGACATACTGTTAAAACATTTTCAAAGCTCATACCGTTTCCTCCTTAATCGGCGATTCTTCAAAGGTCGTGTTGAGCGGCAATTTCTGGTCTACATCTTGACCAGATTCGTAATCAAACAGTTCTTTCACATCTTTTCTTAACATCGAGTAAAGTATTGTTAAGGGTATGTGCATAGGACAAGTTTTTTCACATTGACCGCATGCGATACATGTACCTGCAGTATGGAATGCACGAATTAAATGAAACGTCGGGAAATCCGGAGGAATTCTACCACCTTTGACGGCTATATCTTGCTCCAACTCACAGTCCTTACAGAAACAGACAGGGCAAACGTTTCTACATCCGTAACATTTCATGCATTTATTGAATTGACGTTTCCAAAAGTCAAACACTTTCTCAGGATTCATTTTTAAGAGTTTATCTATCCTTTCATCCTTGACGCCCTCAACCTTCTCTCCGATTTTGAGTTGCTTTGGGTAAGGCCTTTCGCATCTACATTCTTTAGCATCTGCTTCGCTGCAGGCAACTCCGAGAATTTCTATGTTTTTTAGGTTTACTTGTTCTCGTTTAGCCAATTCAATTAATGCACGCTCATCGCAACCGAAAGCTACTATTCCAAGTTTAATGTCCGGATGCTTTGATTGAATTTTTCTGCAGACGGTAGAAAGAGGATATTTTGGAGAAAGAACCAGAGAGTCAACTTCCTCAGCCTTTAAGAATAAGTGAGGAGCCACATTGCCATTATGGGCTTTTAGTCCAATAACTCCTTTAACGACTCCTTTTTTAAGCCAGTCCTTCGCCATATTACGAACTTCGTCTTTTGTCATCAGTTCATCATCCTCAGCGGGTTTGGACCTAGCTCTTTAATTTGATTTGTAAAATCATTGACAACTTCAGCGAACTTTATGCCTTCTGCTGCAGATATCCACTCCAATCGAACTCGTTCGGGGTTGATGCCTATATTTTTCAGCAACCTTTGCAAGGTTAGGACTCTCTTTTTTGTTCGGTGATTTCCAGTCGCATAGTGACAGTCTCCAATGTGACACCCACCTACGAGAACACCATCCGCTACCTTTAATGCTTTTATGATGAATGTGGGATCTACTCTGCCAGAACACATTACTTTGATAACTCTTATTGGGGGGTATTGCAGTCTGCTAACTCCTGCAAGATCCGCTGCAGCGTAAGAACACCAGTTGCAGAGGAAACAGAGTATTTGCGGCTTAAAATCGCTCTGACTCATATCAATCCGACCTAACTGAGGATTCTTCAACTTGACTTAGGATTTGTTCATCTGTGAAGTTGTTCGCTTTTATGGAAGACGATGGACAGGCCACAACACATGTTCCACAACCTTTACATAATGTTTCGCTTACATGAGCCTTCTTTGATGTTTTACCAAGCTCTATGGCATTATATGGGCAAGATACCACGCAAGTTCCACAACCCACGCAAACATCTTCATTGACTGAAGCAAAGTAAGGTTCAATTATATATTTCCCAGCCGACATCAATGAGGCTGCACCCGACGCTGCTGCCTTAGCTTGAGCCACCGTGTCGGGTATATCTTTAGGACCCGCTGCTGTTCCACATATAAGTATGCCATCTACATTTGTGTCTACTGGCCTCAGCTTCGGATGAGCTTCAAGGAAGAATCCATCTGCTCCAATTGGAATTCTAACTACGTTCTGCAGAGACTTTGTATCTTCACCCGGCAACATACCGACGGATAGAACAACCATGTCAACGTCAATCTCCATAGGGACTCCTAACAAAGTGTCTTCAGCTCTAACTTTGAGGTCCCCTGTTTTTTTATCCTCAATTATTTCAGAGACTCTACCTCGGATGTATTGAATTCCATATTCTCTTGCTGCTATTTCATAAAATTCCTCAAAACCTTTTCCGAAGGCCCTTAAGTCAATGTAAAATATGCTAACATCAACATCTGGATTCTTTTCTCTTATTTGACGGGCTTGTTTTGTTGCATACATACAGCAAACTCTTGAACAGTAAGGGTTCCTTCGCTTGTTTCTTGAGCCCACACATTGAATGTATACCACTTTTTTAGGTTTCTTTTGATCTGAGGGCCTTAAAAGTTTCCCGTATGTTGGGCCGCTTGCACACAATAACCGTTCCATTTCAAGCCCAGTTAAGATATTTGAGTGTGTCATCTCTATCCCACCCTTGTCAAGCTCTCTTCCAAGATGCTTCACTTTTACTCCCGCATACTTGTATTCCTCATCTATGGTGGGATTGTAGGGTTCATATCCGGTTGCGACGATTATGGTGTCTACTTCCAATGTAACTTCCTTGGGCTTATCGTTGAGAATTAGCGCCTTAGGCTCACAAACAGGCAGACATTTACCGCAGCCGTTGCAGTTTTTGGCATCCAGAATGTAAGAGAACGGGACGGCTTGAGCGAAGGGAATATAGATTACCTTTCTTTTGTTGAGGCCCGCATTAAATTCATCAGGAGCTTCTAATGGGCAAACTTTTGCACATTCATCGCAGGCAGTACATTTGGTTTCGTCAACATATTTTGGTTTTTTCAGGATTTTAACTTTAAAGTTCCCTATGTGACCTTGTACATCCTTAACTTCAGCATATGTAATTAGGTTAATGTTAGGATGCCGTTTAATTGCGACCATTTTTGGTGTAAGAATGCATAAAGAGCAATCCATGGTGGGGAAGGTTTTGTCAAGCTGAGCCATCTTTCCCCCTATGGTTGGAGACTTTTCGACCAGATTGACTTTGAAGCCTGCATTTGCCAAGTCCAAGGCTGCAGAGAGTCCACCTATCCCTCCACCTATTATCAGAACTCTGTTTCCAACCTTGACCTCTCTTGGTTTTAGCTCCTCAAGCTTTTTAGCCTTTGAAACAGCCATTCTTATAAGATCTTTAGCCACCTGAAACGCTTCGTCTGGCGTTTTCATATGGACCCAAGTATTTTGCTCCCTTATGTTCACCATCTCAAAGAGGTATGGGTTTAACCCCTCATCCTCTAAAACCCTACGAAATGTTGTCTCATGAAGTGAGGGACTGCAAGCTGCCACGATCACTCGATTTAATTCTAGGTCTTTGATGTCTTCCCTGACTAATTGCTGTCCTGGTTCAGAGCATGTGTAAGGATAGTTTCTTGCAATTACTACATTTGGCAACTTCTCGGCATAATCTCTTAAAGCTTCAACATCTATTACTCCAGCAATATTTGTTCCACAATGACAAATGTAGATTCCTATCTTAACCTCATTGATCACCAGCATCATTCTCCTACTATATTTTCAAATTTTTTTAGAAAAGTCTCCGTAGAGGTTTCGTTTTTATCAAGCCCTAGCTCCAGAGGACTTAAACCTAAAGCTAATCCTAAAAGTTGTGTCAAGTATAGAACGGGTAGCCCATATTTTTTACCAAGTTTTTCAGATAACTCAACTTGACCTCTATCAAACTGGAAGTGACAGAAGGCACATGGAGTTATGATACAGTCAGCGTTAGCTTCCATAACATTTTGAATTTTTTCAAGGGTCATGTCTAATGCAACATCAAGTCTCGCCGCTCTAACTCCGCCACCAGCTCCACAACATATCGCTTTATCTTTGTACTCAACACTTTCAGCCCCTAAAGCTCTAACAAAATCATCAAGAACTGTTGGATTTTCAGCTGATCCATGCGCTCGGACACTGCTTGGCTTTAAAAAGTGGCAACCGTAATGCACAGCAACTTTTATGTCTTTGAGCGGATGTTTGATTTCTTTCTTAATTTTATCCAGCCCAACCTCTTCAGTTAAGATCTCTATAACATGTTTAACTTCAATTGATCCCTTGAAAGATTTTCCAATATTGCTCAAGATCTTGTTAACATTTGCCGCTAAACGCTTGTTATGTTTCAGAAGGTGGTTAGTTTCCTGAAGTGTAGCATAACATCCGTTACAGGTAAGCGTAATATCGGCATTCATGTTCTCAGCTATAGAGATGTTTCGAGCAGCCAAAGCCAACCATGTTGATAGGTCAAAGGAGCCGAACACTCCGGGGGCAGGACAACATGAAGCCCCAGGTAACTGAACCAGTTCAACCCCAAACTTTCCGAGAGATTTCACTGTGGCGGCTTCTATTCCAGGGTACCTGTTTGGGGTTAAGCAACCTAGAAAGTATGCGTAGCGAGACAATAGTTATTTCTCCTTTTTCACTTTGGCTTTAAACCCTGTTTCCTCCAGAATTTTATTGACTTCTTCAAGAGCTTCTGGATATTGATGAACGGTAGGTGGAACTTCCTGTAACCCTAAATCCTTCCGATAGGCTTTGATTTTGTCGTTCACGGGAACTGCATGACCCTGTTTAAACAGAATGTCACAGATCATAACATGATTTTTAGTCATGAAACCCTCGTGAACAGCAAGGTTTCTGATGACTCTGATAATGTCTGTTGTTTTAACCTCTCTTGGGCAACGTTCTTGGCAAGTATAGCAAGTGGTGCAATTCCATAGTTCGGGATCAGATAGAATCTCGTCTCTAAGCCCTCTTTGGGTTTTTAAGAATATTTGGCGAATTCGCCAAGCTGTTCTTCTTCCTGAGGGGCAAGATGCTACACAGGTACCGCATTGCATACAGGCTCGGACAGTTTGCATGTCTGCTTTTGAGAAAGTTTTTGAACCTTGCTCTATAACCTCATCTGAGAAACTTGCATCGAATTTATTTACAATTCCTTTCTTGAGTATAGTAGATGCCAAAGTTTTACACTTCCCATAACTCATTATTAGCTTTTCAGCATCTCAGTAATTTTAATGCAATATTTTCTTAGAAGAATATACCACAATTTTTAAACCTTTTTATAAGTTATAGGATGTTGGGTTGATTGCTAAGTTTGCTGAAGAATTGGAGGTAGCATTACGAAGTCGCTCTCTTCTGTGCTTCTATTAAGCATATGTTTATTGATTGCGATGAGCTTTCTTTCATCAAGCCCTGCTGAGACGGATTCTATAAATAATTTTGAAAGCTCTGTATATGCTTCCGAAGGAAAAGCTCCAGTGACTAAAAATGTTGAACAGATTGTAGATGGTGTTAAAATAGAATTAGAAGTAAAGCCTTTAGTTTTCCCAGAGACGAAGTTTATCTTCCACATAAAAAATGGTGATGGGGTAGATTATTTTAAAGATGTGGAAGCTGAGGTAACGCTGATTCGCGAAGGTGAAATTGTCTCGCAAAAAAGTGAGACCAGTCATTCGGGGATATTGGTATTCATCTACGATCATCTACCCGGAGGGGTTTACGTAGTGGAAATTGAGGTTTCCTCTTTGCCCACTGCAACTAATAGTTTTGGCTCCAGGGTTGCAGAATTCTCCATACTAATGGAGGAAGAGCTTCCACCATCACCGGGAACCTTCTTCTCCGAGAAAGCGATATATATCGGCATAGCCGCTAATGCCACTGTAGTTGTGGGTTTAATCGCTTTTGCTACCCTGCGAGGCAGAAAGGAAGAAAACTTACCTGCAGTGGCACCTGATAAGAATTCAAGTTGAAGTGCATAGATATTTTTTGATCCTCGTAGTAAAAACTTAATTTCCTTTTAGCGTTAAAATATCCACGGTACGCTTTAGCGCCGTTTGCTGGTTTTTACCTAAAGGTATAAATTACTTCATTTTTGAAATATGCTAGAAACAAGGAGAGAAAAAAGCTTGTCCGAAGATTATGAACTCATCATTATTGGGTCAGGCCCAGCCGGTTTGGCTGCAGGAATTTATAGTGCACGAAAGGAAACAAGAACGTTAATCATAAGCGATATGCGAGGTGGAAAGGCCGCTGAGGCTTGCCTAGTAGAGAATTATCCCGGATTTATGCAGATATCGGGTCTTGAACTTACGGAGAAGATGCGTGAACAAGCCGAGAAGTGGGGAGCGACAGTTCATGATTTGGAAGTAGCTCTCAAATTGGATCTGAATGAAAAGAAAAAAGAAGTTAAAACAAACAAGGGCACCTATGCTTCGGATGCGATAATAATTGCTACAGGATGCACCCACACGAAGCTAGATGTTCCCGGCGAGAAAGAATTCACAGGGAAAGGAGTCAGCTACTGTGCAACATGTGATGGCCCATTGTTTAGAGGTAAAAAGACCATGGTTATTGGAGGTGGAAATTCGGCTGCGATAGAAGCATTGTACCTTAAGGATATAGCTAACAAAGTTTACCTCGTCCATAGAAAAGATGATCTTAGAGCTGATGCTGTTTTTAAGAGAAAAATAGCTGAAAACAACGTTGAGGTTCTTTGGAACAGTGAGGTTAAGGCAATAGAGGGTGACCAAGTGGTAAAACGTGTCCGTGTGTTTGATAACAAAACAAATGAAGAGAAAATGGTTGACGTTGATGGTGTGTTTATCTACATCGGAGAAGCTCCGCGAAATGAAATATCTAGCGAAGCTGGAATATTAGTTGATGATGAAAGCTATATTGTTGTGAACAAAAAACAAGAAACAAACATTGAGGCTGTGTTTGCTGCGGGAGATGTTACAGGAGGGGTACGTCAGATAGGGACTGCCGTTGGCGAAGGTATAACTGCTGCGGTGAACGCTTGTCTTTATATTAGGGGAGGAATTTATTGCAAAACTTAATCGCCATTTGAAAAATTGATTCACAGTTAGTTAATGGGTAACGCGTTTTATTTTTTATTAAGTTACTTCAATCTTCTCAAGTTCAAATTTTTTGTTTTTTAGAACCCAAGATTTCAAGTCATTTTCAGGGATGGAATAAATAAGGTAGGAGAGGTTTGGATACGAAACTTGACTCTTATCTGTTTCTGAAATTTGTGCTGGCCAGTAGGGGTGGCTATGATAGAAACCACAAACTTCTAAGGAGTTTTTTTCAGCTTCAAGAAAAATTCGATACTGCTCCTCAGAGTCAACCAGATATTTTGAAGTTGAATTTAGAATATTTCTAGTTTTGTAGATTCTTTGAACCATTTTATTATCTCCCTTCAAGATACCGACCATTATACCACAAGCCTCCATTGGAAAAACTTCTTTGGAATGACGGATAAGCTCTTCAACATTATTCTTTACAACAATTAAAACCATGACCTGTCAAGTAATATTACATGAGAAGTGTAAGTAAAGCTGTAGTGTTGCTTAAATTTTTAGAAAATTCCCGCATTAGAACCGAGTTTTCAGTAAAGCTGATTAAGCAGATTCACTCAAAAGATACTTACTTTAAGCATACTTGAGGAAGTAAAATTGCCAGAGAATAATAAAAATGAACCTGAAGAAATAAAAACGCGTACGAGCAGCAAAAATTATTCGATTCACTTAATTGGCTTAGGTGGAGCAGGAACCAACATTTTAGAAACGTTCCTAAAGACTCCGAGAATTCATAAATATCTGAAAACCAGAGGCGTCAAGCTTACCTGCCTGGCATTAGATGTAGCAGATCACGATATTGTAAGTTTACAACGCGCGTATGGAGAGTTCAAAGAAGAATTAAAAAACCAAGATATACCTTTGGATAAGGTTCATTTTGACGCCAGGTCTGTCAAATTTCCTACACCCCAAGCTATGTTCGATTTCATGCAAAGGTTTCCAGAATTTATTAAGATCGAAGGAGCAAAAGTTCCCGAGAATTATAAGCCGTGGATATCATCTGCTGTGGAGATACCACCTCTGGCAGGAGGAGTTGCTAGAAGAAGAGCTCTTGCTAAAGCAATATATGGACTCAATTATCACTACCTCCGATTACTCGACATGTATATTGAACCTTTCAAGGAAAATGTTTCATCATCCATCCTTCAACCGATTGTATTCGTAATCTTCGGAGTAGGCGGCGGTAGCGGTAGCGGGATGTGCTTAGACTTTGTTCGTCATCTTAGAAGTAAGATAGGTACCGGCTTTCCCATATTGGGAGTTGGCATATTACCCTGTCACGGAGATGACTATAGGGCAAAGGGAGCATCCTGTTATGCTGCTATAAACGAGCTAGAGTTACTAATAGAGGGAAGTAAAAACAAGATAGTTAGAGAAACGTATGGACATCCGTATGGAAATCCATTCACATCATTCATAATGATGCCGTTAGGTCCACCCTTTAAAAAAATTGGCGACCTTAAAGCAGCACAACAGTTTTTTGACGAGTCTTTGGTGGATACCCTGCTAAATACACTGAAGTTTGATTTGGCAGATATGTTAGACGGCATCGGAGCCAACAGCTACACTGGTGACAGCTTCATTCATATCATGAATACCCTAAGGATAACATACCCCATTGTGGAACATATAGAGCTAACCAAACTTTACCTAAATAGACTAGTTAAGCTCAGAACTCTAAGAAAAGAAAGAACCGAAATAATGACAGGGTCAGATGAAAAAGGGTTCGGTGGAGTAGAATCAATCATAAATTTATGTTATGCCGAACTGGCGGACATTTATAGACATATACAGATCGCAAGGAAAACTTATGACCCAAACAAGATGGAGGAAAAACTAAAAGAGTTATTGTATAACGACAGATCTGTTGAGTTCAGCTTCAGAGTCCAGGTGAGGGGATTAGACGAGGGCATCCGTGATTCAGTTGACGAGGTTATGAAGCCAGTTCTCTCGATAGGTCTAGAAGCCCCCGAAGGAT
>JBDRNN010000232.1:0-2079 GCA_043811145.1 Candidatus Bathyarchaeota archaeon | reverse complement strand
CCTTTCTGATCCGGATTTTTACGATGCTCAATTGATGTACAATTTTCATTGGCTTTGATGTAGTTATTCTTTTGGTTGCAGGTTTTAAAGCAGGTATAAAAAATTTTGCAAATTATGTTCCAAAAACTTTTCTTTTTTAAAAGAATTTTAAGACACAACCATTTCCCAAAAACAGACTATCAATTATATGCGTTTGATTTGATTGTTCATGGTACAGGTATTTGGAAACCGACTGGTTATTAAAGATGTGAAATTTGAGAAATTCAGCTTTGGCGTGCAGTGAGGTTTTTAGAAAAAATGACTAAATTATGTTATTGTGGTGGAAAATTTTTTTGTAATTCACCTACTAATGCACAAAAATCTGTGCATGGATGCATATTTTTCTGTGCATCTTTAAATATTTCTCGGTGAGATTATTTCTCGTTGAATGAAGATGATTTGACAATGATTAAAAATTGGACTTGTTTGATAATCACCTTTATATAATATTTGCAATACAGTCTGTATTTGGATAGTGGTAATATCAACTCATGTTTTGAAAAAAGAAATTTCTTAAAACTTGTAATGATCTGAAAGAAACCTGACATGAAAGAAGTTGCCCGGCAAATTCGATCTCTTATTTCAAAAGTCGAGCCTCAATTATCTCGCATGAATTATGATGAAGCGGGGTTCAAACCCGATCCACACAAGTGGTCGAAAAAGGAAATACTCGGACATCTAATCGACTCGGCCGCGAACAATCACCAGAGGTTTGTAAGGGCTGTGAACAAGGTTGCCGACCGGTTTCCGACATATGATCAAGATGAATGGGTTCGAATTCAGCGCCACGATAAAGCACCCTGGCTTTCATTGGTCGCGCTTTGGTCTGCATACAACAACCATTTGAGTCATATAATAGAATGCATTCCAGAGAATGCCGAATCTTCACCATGTAACATCGGAAAAGAGGAGCCCGTCACACTGGAGTTTGTTGTAAAGGACTACTTGCGTCACTTGCAGCATCATCTCAAAGACATATTGGAAAATCAGAAAAGGACATAGTATCATGAGTATTCAAATTATTATAATGGTGGCCAGTGGCATTCTTGTGGGAATCGGTGCGGCGTTTACTGGATTGGGAGGCGGTTTTCTGATGGTTCCAATACTCCTTTTCCTGGGGTACCCCGCACAAAAGGCGGTGGGAACGTCATTTCTTGCGATTCTCGTCATCTCAATATCTGCCTTGATTGCGCACAATAAGTTTGCAAATGTCGACTATAAAATCGGCTTCCTCCTTGGTATGGGGGGTATCATTGGCGCACAGGTTGGAGCCAGACTGGTTGAACATGTTTCTACTGCACATTTTAAGAAAATTTTCGCTCTTGTACTTGTCTCTCTCGCAGTGTACCTCTTCATAAAAAAATAGATTAAACGGGTGAGGAAGGAGTTCGTATGAATATTTTGAAAGCTGCATGGCTGGTATTTCTCATGCCGTTTTTCGTCATGTCTTGTTCGGTCATTTCTCAACAGATCCGAAAAGAATCGATGGCGCCAGTTAACTTTAAAATACTTGTACAGGAAACCGACAAATATCTGGGAAATACCGTGATTCTGGGAGGCTACATACTGGAGACTCAGAATTTGGCTGACAAATCGTCCATTAAAATCCTCCAAGTCCCCTTGGGATTGGGAGAAACTCCCAAATCCAGGGATGATTCAGAAGGGAGATTCATCATCTCTCACAAAGGCTTTTTAGACCCGGAAATTTACAGCAAAGACCGTAAGGTGACCGTAGCAGGCACAATCGTCGGCACGGTAGTCGAAAAAGTTGACCAATTTGACCAGCCCTATCTCAAGATTGAAAGTCGTGAAATTCACTTGTGGCCGAAAGAAGAAGATTATCTCAGACCCTACTACGACCCATGGTTTTATCCATATCCCTACTTTCGTCACCCGTATTTTTATTATCCTTAGCTGTTTTTAAACAGATGAGATATCCCACAATCCGAATAAAATCATGTAACGATTTTATAACACTCCCACAGGTGAACCCTCCAAAAGCGGGTAACCCCATCACCTGAAGGCTAAAATTCTTATCCT
>JBDRNN010000231.1:0-9610 GCA_043811145.1 Candidatus Bathyarchaeota archaeon | reverse complement strand
ATCTTTGGAGGTTCAGCAACCAGTTCCTTTATCCTATACTCCAAATATAGAACCCGTAGGGCTCTATCCAAAATCTTCAAGTGCTCAGATGCAAAACGGGACAGTAGTTTCTCGCTTCCTTCAAGGAGACTTTTCAACTCCTCAGGCTTTTCTCTTCTCATTCCATCGATTAATTTTCTCACGGAACTGAGGGTTAGAAACTTGTCGGCATATTCAAGTATCTCAGAACCTCTAAGTACATCATAGGCATTCTTTGAGATTCTATGCATCGTAGCTTCAATTTCTGGAGAGCCAAATAACAAAGTGCGTAGCTTGTTAATGGAACTGGTTACATTCTTAAGGCTTGATGAAAAAGTTCCACCCAACAGTCTAGTTGTTTTTTCATTTAAGTTTCTTTCAAGCTCTTCAATTTCACCTTTCAATGTAACAGCTTCGGTCTTCACACTTTCGAGTTTTTCAACAGCCTCAATTTTTCTCCTTACTGCTTCGTTTATTTCTCGAATCATATCATCGAGTTTAGCTATCTCTTCCCCTGCTCCACGCAGATCTTCCTTAACTTTCTCATGGATTGCGCTGGTTTCTTGGATATTTTCATAAATTTGTCTTAATTCAATTTCATTTTGAGAAACTTTAACGTGGGGAATGTTTAGTTTTCCAGAAGCGTCTATAAAAGCTAGGGTTCTCTGAAGTTCCAGAAGGTTGTTATATACTTCCCTTATCTTCTCGCGGCCTACTAAAGAGTCCTTTTCAAGAGATTGTATGTAGGATAGGTTAACTCCATATTCTGTTAAAAGTTTCCTTATCCCTTCATATTCTTCATAAAATTGAGTTGTATCTTTTTCAAAAGATGCTCTTTCTTCTACTACTTCCTTCATCAAGTTTTCTACTTTTGCAACCTCAACCTCAAGTTTTTCTGCCTCAACTTCAACGTTCCTCAAAACTTCCTCTGGATCATCTTTTACTGAGACCGTTTCAGGGTAGGGAACTTCCCCTAATTTCTTCAGTGTGCTACTGATTCTGTTCGAAAGTTGAAGAAGCGAGTCCTCTCTATCCGTATGCCTTACTTCTTCGGTTATTGTTTTATATTTATCTTCCTTTTCTGTTGTAAGACTAATGAACTCAGCGGTTCCGAGTTTACCAACACCGCGAATGAGCTCATCTACCCCCTTAGATGGAGCTATCACTTCAACTCTATTCATCTTTATCGGGCGCAACAATGGGCATATTCCCTACTAATAGCATTAGACGGTAAATTTTTGAATCATATTTTATAAGCCTTGCTCTAAATCAAATAGCTTATTTGGCCATATTAAAAAGACCTGTTAAAGTAACTTTCAAGAATAAGCGAAAGTTAGCAGGATTCTGCATCAAGGTTCTCATCGTCTTGAACATTAGAGGTTTAAGCAACCTCGATTGGTATGCCGTATCGCCATGTTTTTCAATATCATACCTTAGCTTATCGTCTTTCATATATAGTCTAAAGAAAAAATCAAGATCCCTGTCCGAGAGAGTGCTCAAAATTCTACGGACTCTTGACGTGAAACTTAACTCTTTCCCAAAAGAAGATTTCCATTGTCTTTCATATTCCTTTAAACATTTAGCACTTAACTTACCAGACTCCAAACATCGAACCGCCACTTCTCCTGCCAACTCTGCTGCCTTTAGTCCAAAATAAATCCCTCCGCCAGAAGTTGACTTTACATGACCCGCTGCATCACCTACAAAAAGCAAATTATCCTCATATGTTTTTGCAATAGGTCCATGAAGAGGGATTCTGCCACCAAATGTTTTTTTGATTTTTCCATTTTTAGTTTTTCTGGATAAAATAGGATGGTTTTTAACAAAAAAACTGAGGTATTTTTGAGCTGAATGTTTTGCTAAATCCTCCCTTACACATAAGCCAATCCTTGCTTCTTCCTCGTTTAAGGGAACCAACCAAGCGAAAAACCCTGGAGCATATTTTTCTCCAAAATATAGCTCCACATAATCTGACTTGTCGTGATCAACATTTGACATTTCATATTGCAGGCCAGATAAGTAAGTTTTTATTCTGCTTGAATGAGCTTTGTTGAGGAGAGAAGGACTAGCCCCTTCTGCATTCACAACTAATTTAGCCGCTATCTCTGATGCCCCGTTCTTTCCTTTTAATTTTAAGACTTTGAAGCCCTCGAACGAGTTAATTCTATAAACTTTCTTTCCTAAGCTTAGTTCAGCTCCAACATCAAAGGCTCTTTCAGCCAATTTTTGATCAAAAATTTCTCTATTAATGATGTGCGATTCTACGTTTTTTTTGCATATATCCAACTGGATGTTGCGAGGTGAATAGAAAACGGCCCCCCTCACGCTATTTTGGATACACTCTTTTGGTAGATTAAACTCTTGAAAGGCTCTTGCGGTCAACTTACCAGTGCAATGAAGAGGTCTTCCAATTTCCGCATCTTCCTCCATTATTATCGTTTTTAGACCTTTTTTTGCAGCTATATAGGCGGTAGTAGACCCGGTAGGACCTGCTCCCACAACAGCAACATCATAAATCATTTTCTCTAAGTTTTATCTCAGATTAGATATAATAATATATTTCAGAAAGGCTTTTGACGGTCTTCATAAGTGTGGTGGTGAGAAGAGTTGAAGCTCTTGGTTAGTGTTTCAGATAAGGATGAGGCGGTTGAAGCGGTTAGGGGTAAAGCAGACATATTAGATGTGAAGAATCCAAGGGAGGGCTCATTGGGAGCTAATTTTCCATGGGTTATCAAGGAAGTTTCTGATGTTTCCAACAATGTGGAGATTAGTGCCACCCTAGGTGACCTACCTAACTTACCTGGAACTGCTGCATTAGCAGCTTTGGGTGCAGCATCGGTTGGAGTGAATTATGTGAAGGTGGGACTTTATGGGCCGAGGACGGTTGATGATGGTGTTCAGTTAATGAGAGGTGTTTGTAGGACATTGAGGGATTATAGACCAAAGGTTAAGATTATTGTTGCTGGTTATGCGGATTTTAGGAAGGTGCATTGCTTGAATCCTCTCAAGCTCCCGGAGGTTGCATGGAAAGTTGGGGCGGATGGTGTCCTTATTGATATTAAGGTGAAAGGTATTGGGAAGCTTTTCGATTTTTTTGGAGAAAATGTTTTGAACAGTTTTGTTAATGAAGCACATAATTTCGGGTTGATTGTTGGGTTGGCTGGATCTTTAGATTTTAGTGATGTAGCTAGAGTCTGGAGGGTGGACGGAGATATTATTGGAGTTAGGGGAGTCGTTTGCGCTGGTGGGGATAGATTAGGTGGCAAGATTCAAGAGAGTTTGGTGAACAAAATGGCTGGAATGGTTAGAGAATGCCATTAAAAGGATGTATTTATTGACAGCTATCTCCTGTGTTATCTAATCCTAATTCTTGTACAGGTAGTTGGCCTGTTTTCTAGGATTCTTCTAATTCGTTTAGGATATTTGCCATTAACTACATAGCAGTCTATTTTTGACCCTTTGAGAACCTTAGGCAGATAACGGTCTACTGAAGTCCTTGATTTGAACGCAGATAGTTTTTGTATTGATAATTCGTCAAAAAACCTCGCGTTAGGTTTGGTTTTGGGGTCATCCTCATAGATTCCATCGACATCAGTAGTTAAAATCAGTTTTTTTGCTTTTAAGAGAATTGCAACGTAGGCAGAGATAGAGTCTGAAGTTACATCCCAAGAAGACTTCAATGAACTTTTAGAAAACAGAAAATTAGAAGGAAAAAAAAGGGGAAGGCAACCTATATTGCAGAGTCCTCTAAGCTTGCCTAAGCGATAAACAGGAATAGAATCCTTTATTTTATCTAGCAAGAATAGCCCATACTGATCCATTGCAAGAATTGCCATCTTATGGGTAATAGGTCTGGATAAGTGAAATCTTTCGTCATATTCTCGTACTGTATCGGCAAATTTACCTCCGCCAGGAATTAGGAGAATCTTATGGGTCCTTGAAAGAACCTTAAGTGTCCTTGCTAATTTCTCCATCGTAAAAAGATTTTCAGCCAAACTACCTCCCATTTTTATTACTGCTTCAACCATCTTACATGCTCTCCTATCAGCTTGTTTACCGTCATTAAAGCAATCGCAAAAGAGGAGGAAAGGACCGCAACCTCAGAACCCATAATTTCACCTAAATCGATGACTCTGTCAAATCCCGTGCTTAGTGCAGATTTTCTCAGCTGAAAGTTTCTTATCAACCTCTGTGTAGCTTTCTTAGCCAGAAAGTTTCTCCCCAAACCAGCAACAACTAAAGAAATTTTGTCTGTCGGAACCGTGAGGTTCATTCGATTGCAGACCTGTTCAACCCCGTCGATGATTTGAATAATCTGCCGCTCTTCTATATGCCTAGCTATATCAAAAATTTCATCTCGCGTTAACATCTCAGTATCAGCGCAAACCACCTTGGCAATTCTTGACATAGCCTCCTCCTTTGTTTTACCCCTGCCATCGGCCGTCTCAACTGTATAATCCGAATCTTGAATATTACCTAGAATCAAATGTACATCCCCTGATGAGGCGAAAAATTCTGAGGAAACCCGGGCAACCTTCCCACGGATAGGTATAGAACCCACAATTGTGGCAATGTTAGTTCGAAGTGCTCCTGTATAGATTAGCTCACCATTAACCAGTTTATCTAAATCGCTCTTACCTTGAGCCACGATTTGATTTGCAATTATGGGTATTATGCTTGTAGTTGTGCTCCCAACATCGATCAATATTCCATTTTCAACTATTTGAGAGCCTAACCAACCTGTAGCTGACCAATTTGCTGCTGCAACATCAAGGGGCCGGGTTCTAGCTTCACTCGTGGTTATGAGGCTCGCTTCCACATCCAAAATGTGAACTTGAGTATCCCCAAAAACCTTTTCCAAAGAGTCAATTATATGATTCACTCCTTCCCTCTTAGACAAATAAACATCGGACAACTCGGCCGTCATGGTTACGCCAACGGCATTTAATTCAAATGAACTTAGTCCATCTCTAAGTTTAATTAAAACGGAAGGAAGCTTTTCTTTTCCAACCTTCCATATAGGAAAATATTCGATCACGGTCCTAAGTTCTTTTATCGTATTGTTTTCCGTTTCAATTAGAGCTGCCTTTATGTTAACACCGCCAATATCTAATCCAAGGACTCTAACCATAGGTTATTCCTCAATTCACAAGGGATGCTAAGATAAATTTTTCAAATATACTAAACCTCGTTTCAACTTAACCATAATATCAAAAGTAAGATCGCTTTTTTTAATTTGAATATTTTAGCTTAATGTGGTTTTCAACTTGACGGAAATTTTTTTTCGCGTCTTTTAAGGTTGAGGAGTGTGTGCACAGCATTAGATATGCGTATTTGTGTTGTTGCGTAGGAGATACTGGCGGTGAGATCAGATCTCTAATTTTAAAGATTTCTTCTTCCTTGCGAAGGATTTTTTTAGGTGAAACTCTAATCTTTGAGAAAATAGCCGAACCTGAAAGCTTTACCTTTGTTGGAATCTTATGACCTAATATCTTGGCATCAACAAGAGTGTGAGCGGGATTAAAATTCAAAATTTTTCTCAAGCCCAGGTACGACGTCGTAATTCTAGGGTTTATATCAAGAATGAATAATTCACTTCTACTTACAATAAGATCTACTCCTACATAACCATAGAAAACTCCAAAAGCTCTCAATGCGGCTGTCACAGTTTCAAAAATTTTCGTTTTTAAATGCGAACTGAAGGGCATAATTCCCCCAAAATAAGTAGATTCAGATGAGGGAGGTGTCAACTTTACCCACTGTTTACTTAAAGCCAGAGGTAAGATATTAGATCCGTCAGATAACACCGCGACACTTATAGCAGTTCCTTTTATCCGTCTCTGAGCTAAGAAAGATTTTGTAGAAGATTCGAACATAATTTTTTTTATAGCAGGTTCAATCTCGTCTGCTTTTGAAACAATACTTAAACCTCTGCAACCGACGCCATCAACTGGTTTAAAAATTAATGGAAAACATAGTTGTCGAACTAAATATTTAATTTGCTCACGATTTTCAAAAAAATTGATTTTTATTGTCTTAGGAACAAAGAAACCTGCTTTCTTTAAAACATTATAGACCGTTATTTTGTTTGAAAATTTTCTTATAGTGGCAGGGGAACAATTAAGAGATACGCCTCCATAGAAACCGGTTTTCTCTACTAAGTTTTGTAAGATCTGGTTAGACTCGGGTGCAATGATGTATGTTGCGTCTGTCGAGTTGATGAGCTTTTTCATTAGTCGATTCATCTCGTCTATGGATTGAGCAACGTAAATTTTATTCGCCGCTAGGAGAGAGCCAAATCCCCTCAGTCTATGATCTAGTATGGTAGCTACATCATAGTTGGCGGATTTGAGGTCAGCTATTAAAGACCTTAACATACCATATCCTTCGGAAAAAAAGCTAGGAGGGATATCTCTGCCCAGAAATCCTCCTCCTGAGGCATATTCGTATATAAAAAGCTTCAAACCGACCCCCACTCTAATACTATAAAGGAAGATGAATGAAGATTATCCCGGTTATAGATATCCTAAACGGTACTGTAGTTCATGCAACTAAGGGGAGAAGGAAAGAATACCGGCCCCTAAAAAGCATACTCTGCACCAGCCCTAATCCTTTAGATATTGCATTGGCTTTCAAATTTAATTTTGGTTTTGACCACCTCTACATTGCAGACTTGGACGCAATTCAAGGAGGAAAAATGAATCTAAAACTAATGCAAAAGATAAAGGCTGAAACTGATTGCAAAATTATGTTGGATTGCGGAATTAACTCCTTGAACTCTGCAAAAAAAGTATTAGAAAGTGGAGTCGCCGAAATTTTTATTGGTACAGAAACTTTGGATGATCTAGCATTTATTAAAAAAGCAGTTAAATTTCTCCCCCAGAGTCAAGTCACTGTAAGCTTAGATGTTATAGGAGGAAAAAGTCTAAGCAAATCTCCTCTTTTAAGCTCGATGGATCCGATATTTCTCGCAAAGATTCTAAAAGGGTTAGGCGTCATAAAAATTGTTTTTTTAGACCTCACGAGGGTTGGCACTATGAGTGGAAGTAACCTAGAGATTCTGAGGAAACTTCTAAAGATTAGCGATATGGAAATATCAGTAGGTGGCGGGATAACTAGCCTCTCAGAGTTGAGACTACTCAGAAGCATTGGAGTCTTGAGAGCATTTGTCGCCACAGCTTTTCATAAAGGAAAAATTACCAAGGCAGAACTAACATCGAGCGGATTACTACAGTAACAATGAAACGCCTATCCGTGGGGCGTGACTAGATCAATCATATCTGTAAAATAATCGAAAACTCTGCGAAGAGAAGAAGAGAAAGCAAAAAGAGTTGGCGTTATTTCTGATTGAACTTTTTCCAAGTCGCTTTCTAGCTTTTTGATTGCGAGCAGCGCATTCTCTCTTTTACTAATAGCAGACAACAATAGTTTTTCACTCTTCGAAAAAATTGCTTTAATTACCTCCTCATATGTTTCTTGAAACTTTTGTCCAACCTCTAAAACTGAACGGGATATGCCCAAAGGAAGCTCTTGGTTGTGTAATATAATCGTAGCCTTAGCCATCTCAACCGCTTGATCAGCTATATTCTCGATTAGAGTGGCAACCAAACGATAGTCTAGACAGTCGATAAGGGAGACACTCAACTTTTCACTTAAGCGGGGATTTATTATCAACGTCCTCAGTAACCTCACAAGCAAGAAATATAGGCGATTAACTTCTTCGTCCCTTTTTAAAATGGACCTGGCTAACGATAGGTCTATGTTTGCGAAGGAGTGGATAGCGTCTTTAAACATACTTGAAGATAGAACGTATTCTCGTCTTAGTACCTTTTCAGGTGGGAAGGCTGAAGCTTTAAGAAGGCATTGAAGAACCACCTTCTGGTGATTTTCCTCTATTATCTCAACCCCTATGAGATGACTAATTGTTTGTTTTATTTTATTTATATCATCTGAAGTAACCTTGGGGGCTTCAATTATGATGGTTTCATAGCCAAATAAATAACAGCTGAGAATAGCCGCATCAGGGAGGTGTGACATTTTGATGGTTATCTCAGGGATTGATTCAACTGCATATTGTGAATCTAACACCAAACAACCATCACTTCGTTCTAGCACGTAAATTGGAGAACTCCTCTTCAAATTAAATTTAATCGCCCAATTTTTCGGTAGAGATAGGAAATAAGTTCCATCAGCTGTTTTCTGAATTTTTCTAACTTCAACAGACAGCTTTTTTCACCATACCCTAAAATTATAGATAAGAATCAGCTAAATAGCGTTTAATAAATGCCTCTTAAAAAGATTGTTTGGAGAGATTGCGAAAGGATGACAGAGCTACAGAAGAACATGGATGTCAATGAAAGGCTTAAAAAAGTTATACATATTATTTTCGATGCAGGCTATCAGATAGATTCAGACGCATTCAATGTACTTCAAGCCGTAATAGAGTCTGCAGATCCAGAAGAGATTGTAAAAGCATTAATAGAAAAATGTTCACAAAACCTTCAACCGGTTGTTTTTATAACTAAAAAAATGGTTGAAGACGCAATCAAGAGCCTCAAACTCAACAGACAAACAGCAGAAGAGCTAAAACCAGTAATTCAGCAGGAAAAGGAAACAGCTACAGGAAAGATGACGTTCTATCCTTTATCGAAGGATGTGGATGCTGAGATTGAAATTTTGAAGGACCCTACAAAAGAGATTTCTTCAACAGGAGATATAGATTGTTTTCTAAAATGTTTTAGAGATAGATTTCAACGTCTTCAAAAAATGTTAAAACAACGCCTTGATGTGAGAGACGCAACAAACATAGGCGCTGCACTTAAGGAGAGAACAAACGCAAAAGTAAAACTCATTGGAATGGTTTCAGACAAAATTGATAGAGGAAAAAAAATAATTTTGAGATTAGACGATTTTGAAAATACCGCTACTATACTTGTTCAGTCCACTAAACCAAGAGCGATTGAAAAAGCCCAATTAATTCTCTTGGACCAAGTTATCTGCATTCAAGGTGTCAGAGGTCCAAATGAATTAATCATCGCCGAAGACATTTTATGGCCAGATATTCCAAGCAAAAAACCGAATATGGCACCGATACCTATTCATGCAGCTTTAACCTCTGATTTTCATATTGGTAGTAAATTTTTTAAAAAAACCTTGCTGGAACGATTTATCAAATGGTTAAATGGTAGGATTGGAAGTGAAAAAGAGAGGGAACTTGCAGGACATGTCAAATACTTGATCGTTGCAGGAGATTTAGTTGATGGAATAGGCATTTATCCGCAACAAGAACATGAGCTTGAAATTACTGATATATTTAAGCAGTATGAAGCGGTTGGGGGGTTTATAGAGCAAATTCCTGATCATATAGAAGTTATTTTAACTCCGGGGAACCACGACGCAGTAAGGAGAGCTCTACCTCAACCTTCAATACCGGAAAAATATGCGAACTCGATATATCGGGCAAGGAAAGTGATATCTCTAGGAAATCCTGCTCAGGTTAAAGTTCATGGTGTAAACATATTGATTCATCATGGTCGAAGCCTAGAAGATCTGTTGGTTTCTTTGCCTAATGCCACTCATAAAAACCCCACAA
>JBDRNN010000230.1:0-13932 GCA_043811145.1 Candidatus Bathyarchaeota archaeon | reverse complement strand
ATAGTGCACCTTATTCTAGCTACGTAGGCGAATAGATATGGTAGAGCATCGTGAAAGTATATGGGCAAAACTGTTCATTCTCGCAGCAATCATTCAAGGTCTTATCGCTTTAGTAATCACTGGGTGGCTCATAATCCCAGGACTATTGCCTGCAGAACCCTCGCGTGTCATAGCTGCTGGAGGCGCTGGAACATGGCTGTTGGCTGGCTACCTCGGATATCTTGTTGTCGGCGTAATTGGAGTTGCTGTAACTGCACTATTCTACCACTTCCTAGAAGTGATTCAAAGAAGAACCTTTGGAACCGTTAACAAAACTCTTGCTGGTGCTCACTTGCTTGGGATGAACATCGGTATAGCTGGTGCCATGTGGTTGATGATGCTTGCTGGTTACCGTGGAGGCGCAGCAATGCTTGCTGAGGAATTTGGTGGTCTTGGAGCAAGTTCATATGGAGCTCATCTTATAATCTATGAGGTCCTCGGCGGAAGCACATATATTCTCGGAGGTTTCATCGGGCTGCTTGCTATAGGCGTTTTCATAGGTGGCATAGGCTACGTTTTTGCAATGACGAGAAAAGCTGAACCGATAATTGTCTAATCTCCCTTTTTTTCATTTTTTTGAGCTCGCTAACTCACAGTAGCTAATATGAACATACGGTGCTACTTTGAGTTTTCAACGGTGTGTTTTTCAAAAATCTCATGTTTGTATCGCCTTTCGTGTCGGGCACATACTGAATCCTTATATTTGAAAAATCGGTACAAACGGAACTTTTTGTTTTTTTATTTTACACAATCTGGAAAAATTTCTGAGGAATATATATTAATGGTGATATGCTCTTTTTCTATGTTCTTTAACATCTTTGAAGAGCGATGTACTGATGAAAAAGCTCGCTACAGTTAGATTTCCGACTGCTTCAAACCGTGGGGCGGTCAACCTTAATTCCTTGGGCGAACTCATGAACGAGCTTGAAAAAGAAAAAATTCCCAACTGCTTTCAGTGTGGAGCGTGCACTGGGCTCTGTCCAGCATCATTCGCTATGGACTACACACCTCGACAGATAATAGACATGGTTCATCTTGGGTTGTGGGACGATGTTTTATCGAGCTCAACCATATGGATGTGCGCAACCTGCTACGCGTGTACCGTGCGTTGCCCTCAGGGAGTAGACATCGCAGAGGTTATGGAGGGTCTGAAAAACATCGCGGTTATTAGCGGGAGATATCCTTCAGAGGAATTGAATTTTTATGTTTCTTTCATGGATGCCATACGAAAAAATGGCCGGTTGAATGAGATAGACCTTGTATTAAAGAGTATGAGCAAAACTGAGCTTTTACGAAACATAAAATTAGGGGTTTCACTTTTCAGGAAAGGTAAAATCAAGTTAAGTTCAACTAAAGTTAAAAAACTTAATCAGATCTCAGATATTTTTAAGAAAACTTTGAACGAGGAGACTAACCGTTGAAGTTTGCCTTCTATCCTGGATGCTCCTTACTCTCCTCAGGTAGAGAATATTACGAGTCTTTTATGTTGATATCAAAGGCTTTAGACATCGAGCTCGTTGAACTTCCAGATTGGAGTTGCTGTGGGACACACGCATCGTACATATTTAATAAAAAATTTGCAGTTTCTCTAGCTTCGAGGAACCTAGCCATTGCTGAAAGCTTAAGTCTGGATCTCATGACGCCCTGCAGCGGTTGTTATCAATCATTATCCAAAGCTTCCTCTCTCTTGGAGGATCCGAAGCTCAGAGATGAAGTAAACAATGTTCTAAGCGATATGGGCCTTAAATATGAAGGAAAAATTAAGATAAGGCACGCTCTCGATGTTATCGTGAATGATATCGGTATAAACAAAATTTCAGAAAAAGTTTCTAGACCCCTCAAAGGTTTAAAGGTGGCACCATATTATGGCTGCGCTACCATTAGACCCCAATATCCAAACAGCTTTTCTGATCCATACAACCCACAATCTTTGGAACAACTTATAGTCGCATTAGGAGCCGAAAGTGTATCGTATCCTGACAAGACTAGATGTTGTGGTGGAAATCTAATAATGCGAAAAGAGGCGGTTGCTTTTGAAATGATAAAAAAGCTTCTGCTCAACGCAAAGGCGCTTGGTTCTCACTGCATCATCACACCCTGCCCTCTCTGCCATATGGCGTTAGATGTCATGCAGACCCGAATCGAATCAGCTTTTAAAATCAAGATAGACCTTCCGATACTATACTTTACCCAGTTAATTGGACTTGCTTATGGAATCGAGCCTAAAAAACTTGAGCTTAATCGACATGCAGTTTCTCCTATGAAACTCCTTACACTTACTCAAACATGATGGAGGCACAATTGAAATGAACTCAACAACTACATCCCAAAGTGTACTTGTCATAGGTGCCGGCATTGCTGGAATTCAATCATCTTTAGACCTAGCCAATCGCGGATTCAGAGTTTACCTAATAGAAAGGGAGCCTAGTATCGGGGGACATATGGCTAAGCTGGATAAGACATTTCCAACCATGGACTGTGCCATGTGCATTCTAGCACCGAAAATGACAGAATGCTACCACCATCCTAACATTACGATTTTCACCCGTTCCGAGGTCTTTGACGTTAAAGGTGAATCTGGCGCCTTTGAAGTAAAACTGCTGAAAAAAGCTAGATATGTGGATGAGAAAAAATGCACAGCCTGCAGTGAATGTGAAAAAGTCTGCCCAGTTACATTATCCTCAGAGTTCAACGAAAAACTCAGCACAAGGAAAGCCATCTTTAGACCCTTCCCTCAGGCCGTGCCCAATATTTATACTATAGATTATGCTGGAGCACCGCCCTGCGAGGCAGCATGTCCCATACATCAGAACGGTCAAGGATATATTGCCCTAATTGCAAACGGCAAACACAAAGAAGCCTTAGATGTTATTTTAAGAGATAACCCTCTACCAATAATCTGTGGTAGAGTTTGCACACATCCATGCGAAGAAAAGTGTGTGCGAAATAAAATCGACGAACCCTTAAGCCTGATGTGCTTAAAGCGGTTCGCCTCTGATCATGTAGCTGATTACACGCTACAGAAGGCAGAAGTTAAGCGAAAAGAAAAGGTAGCAGTAGTTGGCTCAGGACCTGCTGGGTTGGTATGCGCATATGACCTGAACCGTAAAGGATATGATGTAACAATTTTTGAGGCTTTAAACGTAGCAGGCGGAATGCTGGCGGTAGGGATACCTGAGTATAGACTTCCTAAAAGCCTTCTAAAGAAAAATCTGGATAAATTTAAAGAGATCGGCATAAAATTTGAACTCAACTCCAGAATTGGAGATAAAATATCGTTAGCTGAATTATGTAAAAAATATGCAGCAATCTTCTTGGCTATAGGCGCCCATAGCGAGAGAACATTAGAGATACCTGGAGAAAATCTCAACGGTGTTTACGGTGGAATAAACTTTCTTCAAAATGTGAACCTCGGTAAGAAAGTTAAAGTTGGCAAGAAGGTTGCAGTAATCGGAGGAGGCGACTCTGCCATAGACGTTGCCCGAACCGCTAGGAGAATGGGCGCAGATGAGGTTAAGATAGTTTACAGAAGAAGCAGAGCTGAGATGCCTGCCGAGCCTGAAGAGATTTGTGAGGCTGAAAATGAAGGAGTAAAGATTGAGTTTCTAGCTCAGCCCCTTCAAGTCTTAGGTAAAGAAAATGTTGAAGCATTAGAATGTATTAGAATGCATCTTGGTAAACCCGATAAGAGCGGTAGAAGAAGACCTGAGCCTATCAAAGGGTCAAAGTTTACGATACCTTGCGACATGGTAATAGTGACAATAGGGCAAATTCCCGATTCGCATTTCTCAGACGTAAAAGTTACAGCGAATAATACTTTCACAGTTGACCCCGTTACGTTGCAAGCCAGTGTGAAAGGCATCTTCGCTGGAGGAGATTGCGTCACAGAACCTGACACCATAGTAACAGCCATGGCGGCAGGTCGGAAAGCTGCACTCTCCATCGATAGATACCTGAACAATCTGAATATGTATGAAGGCAGAGATTTAGAAAAACCATATGAAAGCAATGTTAAAGTAGAAACCGAAAAAGTGCAGGTAAAACCAAGAGTACAGGCGCCCAAAATACCTTCTTACGAAAGGCAAACATTCAAAGAAGTCAATCGCGGGTTTACGGAGGAGCTAGCTAGAAAGGAAGCTGAGCGATGTCTCAACTGCGGTGTTTGTTCCAGATGTTTCCTCTGTGAAACTGTATGTGAACCTAAAGCCATCGATTACACGGCGAAAGAAGAGTTGGTTGAGTTAAATGTTGCTTCAATTATAATGGCGACAGGTTTCGAGAAATTTGATCCTTCTACACTACCTGAGTATGGATATGGGCGATATGAAAATGTTATAACTGCATTGGAGTTTGAAAGGTTAGCCTCTGCCTCTGGGCCAACTAAGGGAGAAATAGCTAGACCTTCAGATATGCGTCGTCCAAAAAGAATCGCCTTCATTCAATGTGTAGGTTCACGTGCGCTGGAGAGAGGTCAAGCCTACTGCTCCAGCGTATGTTGCATGTATGGTACTAAAGAAGCTCTCTTATCCAAGGAGCACGACCCTGAAGTTCAGACTTTCATCTTCTACAATGAAATAAGAGCTTTCGGTAAAGGCTTTCAAGAGTTCGTTACTCGTGCACAATCCGAATATGGTGTACAATACCTGCGCTCATTGTCAAGTGAAATCTCAGAAAATCCTAACTCAAAAAATCTAACCATCTGGTACGAGGATACGTTTGAGCGAAAAACGGTAAACTTGGAGGTTGATCTGGTTGTTCTATGCAGTGCCTTGATTCCGAGATCCGACACCAAAGAATTAGCTAAAATGTTAGGCATCGAACAGGACAAATACGGGTTTCTCAAATCATCTGATCAGCTATTCTCTCCGGTAGACTCGTCTGTTTCAGGAATTTTTATCTGTGGATATTGTCAGGGACCAAAAGATATCCCTGACTCGGTAGCTCAGGCAAGTGGTGCATCCGCACGAGCAGCTGAAGTAGTTGTGAAAGATATCAAAACCTCAAGGAGGAGAAAACATTGACCAGTGACAATGAAGCAAGGATAGGGGTTTTCGTATGTCACTGCGGTGTAAACATAGGAGGAATCGTGGATGTTCCCTCTGTCGTTGAGTATGCAAAACACTTGCCTAACGTAGTTTATGCGGATGACAAACTCTACACTTGTTCTGACGAATCGCTTTCTAAAATAAAAGAAGCCATAAACGAGCAAAGGCTGAACCGTGTCATAGTTGCTTCGTGCACTCCGAGAACTCATGAGCTTTTGTTTAGAGCCGCCTGTGAAGAAGCTAATTTGAATCCATATCTCTTCGAATTCGTGAACATTAGAGAACAATGTTCCTGGGTTCATCAGAAAAAGCCGGAATCAGCTACAGAGAAAGCTAAAGATTTAATTCGTATGGGTGTGGCTAGAGCTCAGCTTCTGGAACCACAAAAAGACATAGAGGTTGAAGTGACTGACAAGGCGCTTGTAATAGGTGGTGGCATAGCTGGGATTCAAGCTGCTTTAAGCTTGGCAAATCAAGGTTTTAAGGTGTATCTGGTCGAGAAAAACTCTGAGCTTGGAGGTATGCTGCGGAAGCTTAACAAACTAGCACCCAGAGACTTGGAAGCTTCCAAGATCTTGGAGCCCAGAGTTAAAGCTGTTAAGGAAAACAAGAAAATTGAGCTACTAACTTCTTCCACAGTTAAAAATGTTGAAGGATACATAGGGAACTTTGAAGTAGTTGTCTCGAAGAACGGCGAAGATGTTAGATTTCAAGTGGGGACAATAATCGTTGCAACTGGTGCAGTTGGGCGAGAACCGACAGGCTTCTATGGGTATGGTAAATATGAAAATGTAATCACTCAGCTTCAACTCGAACAACTTCTGAAAGATGGTAAGCTCAAATCTGTTAAGAGAGTTGTGATGATTCAATGCGTTGGTGCCAGAGAAAAATCTGGAATAACATATTGTTCAAGAATCTGTTGTCTATCTGCTATCAAGAATGCTTTATTAATTAAAGAACAAAATCCGAAGGCTGAAATATATATCCTGCATAGGGGAATCCAGCTCTTCGGTCAGTTTGAGGAGTATTATCAAAAGAGTTATCCGGCTGGAGTACGATATGTTCGACTGCTAGACGATAGATTGCCTGACGTTGTTGCGAAGCCTGACAATAAACTCACCGTCACATTTTATAATGCTCTTCACGGAAGAGAAATGACGCTAGAAAGTGACCTTGTAGTCCTTTCAACTCCATTAGTGCAACATCCTGACGGAGAGAAAATTTCACATCTCCTTCGTGTACCTTTAGGATCTGACAAGTTCTTTCTTGAGGCACACGCCAAGCTTCGACCAGTCGATTTTGCTACGGACGGAATTTATGTCTGCGGTACAGCCCACGGACCAAAGACTATACCCGATAGTATCGCGCAGGCCCTTGCAGCAGCTTCCCATGCATCAATTCCTATGGCTAATAAAAAGGCCAAAGCTGAAGCTATTACCGCATATGTTGACGAGGAAATATGCATAGGTTGCGGGTTTTGTGAATCGGTGTGCCCCTTTGGAGCCGTAAAACTGGTGAAAAGAGACGATGGGAAATGGGTTTCCAAGGTCAATGAGGTTTCCTGCAAAGGATGTGGTGTATGCGTGGCAGGCTGCCCAGCTCTCGCGCTTACTATGCGCCATTTCAAACCTGAGTATGTGCTGGCTCAAATCAAATCAGCTTTCCCTCCGCCTTATCCCCGTAGGGAAGAGTTCGAACCTAGAATCTTAGCCTTCACTTGCAACTGGTGTAGCTATGCAGGGGCAGACTTGGCAGGTGTAAGTCGAATTCAATATCCGTCTAACGTTAGAATTATCCGGTTAATGTGTAGTGGACGAGTTGACCCGATCTTTGTTTTGGAAGCCTTCCGAAATGGCGCCGACGGTGTTTTAATCTCGGGTTGTCATCCGGGTGATTGCCATTACATCTCCGGCAACAAATGGGCTAAGGCTAGATCTGAAGCGTTAAAGAAAATGTTGTCTGAGCTCAACATCGAACCGAATAGATTAAAATTGCAGTGGGTTTCAGCTTCGGAAGGTAAGAAGTTTGCTGAAACCGTAACTGACTTGGTGGAGGAATTAAAGCAGCTTGGTCCGACTAGACTAAGCATCGCGCATTAAAAATTTTGATGATTATTTGGGAGGAAAAATAAAGTGATAGTGCCTAAACAAAAATCTCTAAACGATATACAAAAAATGATTAACGGTCGAAAGAGAATTTTGATACTCGGCTGCGACGGATGCTCTGGGATCTACGAAGTTGGAGGTCTCAGAGAAGCTGAATTGCTAAAAGTCCGTTTGGAAATGGCTGAGAGTAAACAATCGCAAAAACCAGAAATAAAAACAACCACCGTTCTTAGACAGTGTGATATAGAAGTAATTTCAAAAGCGCTTTGTTCAATGATGCCCGAAGTTGACGCTGTTATCTCATTGGCATGTGGAGTAGGCGTCCAGACCATTGCTGACGTATTCTCAGACAAACCAATCTTTCCTGGAAATGACACTATGTTTTGCGGTATGGAAGACCGCGGTCAAGGAAAATTCTTGGAAAAATGTAGCACATGTGGAAATTGTTTGCTCGGTGAGACAGGTGGAGTATGTCCGATTACAAGGTGTGCAAAAAGCCTATTGAATGGTCCATGCGGGGGTCAGGTCGACGGTAAATGTGAGGTTGGGGATTACACTCATGACTGTGCTTGGGTACTAATTTGGAAGAGACTCAAGGAAAGAAATCAGCTTGACGAGTTCAAAAAATTTAGACCAACTCGTGACCGCAGATCTCATCCTGAGGAGATCAAAATGTCCATACATCCGGAATCTAAGTGAATGACCTTGAACGACAACAAGATATTCAGCAATTTTATGCGCGATATAAAGGCAAACAAATTCGTATTCACTGGAGAGCTTGAGCCAGAAAAGACAACAGATCTCTCCGAGATGATTGAAGACACGAAGCCATTGAAAGGTCACGTGGTAGCGTGCAACGTAACCGATGGACCTAGAGCTTGCGCATACATGAACAGTCTAGTTGCATCCTGTATCTTGGAGAAGGAAACAGGGATTGAAATGATTTACCAGCTTACTTGCAGAGATAGGAATATAATCGCACTTACAGCGGATTTACTCGGCGCCGGAGCCTTGGGAATAAAAAACGTTTTGGCTTTGACTGGTGATCATCCAAAACTCGGCGATACTCCATACGCTCTTCCCGTTTACGATTTAGACTCAGCCCAATTAACCTCTATGATACGTAAAATGGTTGACGACGGTGTCGACTTATCAGGTAAACCTATTCATAATCCACCGAAGTTTCACGTTGGAGTTGCCGCAAACCCGAACGCTGACCCTTTGGAACCTGAAATTTTGAAGCTAGAACGGAAGGTTGAAGCAGGAGCCGAGTTCATCCAAACTCAAGTTGTTTTCGACCTAGATCTTGTGAACCGTTTTCTTGACGAAATTAAATCATTCAAAATACCTATCCTCATAGGAACCTTCCCGATGAAAAACTACACGATAGCAGACTTTTTTGACAAAAATGTGCCAGGCGTTTCTGTTCCACCTGATCTATTAGCGGCACTTAAAAAAGCTGAAGGTGAAAAAGATAAAAAACTGCGAAAGCAAAAGTATGATGAAGTAAACCTCGAATTCTATGTACCCTTCATTAAGGAGCTAAAGAAAACGTATGCCTCGGGTTGCCATATAATGGCTGTTGGATATGAACGTCTTATCCCTAGACTGATTGGGGCAGTTACATAAAACTAGGTGCCCGTTATTCTAATCAGCTAGATATGTTTGATTCGCTCAACAATTCTGCATTATTCAGAGCCGTTCAGTAGCACTAGCGTTTTTTCAGGCTCAATTGAGGTTGCTGTTTCTAGCAACATTTTGAGGCCAACGTCTGTTGTAAGCTGACCTTGCATCCAGTAATATCCGATCTTCCTAACAAACTCGTTCGGTACTTCCCTCATCTTCGGAGAAGTAAGCAACATGTCTGCTACTTTCTCTATGACCTCTTCCCTACAGCTGGCTGGAATCTTTTGAGTAATCTCGTTTAAATTGATGTTATACATTATCTCAAGTTGGTAGGGTACGGCGTTCAAGTAGATATAGCTTTCGCCTATATGGTTTCGTTTTGCTTCATATTTGAGGCAATAAGTTTCATTTCGGATTATAATTTAATCTACACAATCCAGTATTTTTGGGCTCACCATCTGATTTTTCAGCAACAAATCAGTTAATTTAACTTTGAAGGATATGCATATTGAATAAGGGGCTAATGCCTAACTTCTCTGAAAAAAAGTGGGAAAAGTTTTACAGAGAACTGGCTCCAGATAGACTTCCTTGGGAGACTGGTAAACCCGATACCAACTTAGTAGACCTCGTTGCGAAGGGCATAATAGAAAAAGGAAAGTACCCATGCCCCTGTAAAACAGAAACCTCAGATAGGGGGATCTTCACATTCACAGGAGCTACAGAACCAAAAGGCGCTTACCGTTACGGTTTTCATGTTAAAGTATCTAGCGATGTTCGATGTGATGAGGCGGTTCCAAAAAAATGCGAATACAATTATACTGCACAAGCAGAAGTCAGAAAACAAAACTTCAGAGCTAAAAAAACGAAGCAACGCAAGTGGGTTACAGATAAAAAAACGAGAGTATTCATTCAGAGCTTCGAAATTCACGGCGATATTAACCAGAAGATTAAATCAGACCGCATAGATCAGACTAGTGCCCACATTGGGCTTTATAGATCCAAAGCTCCACAAAAAGAAAAAACAAAGATAACAATCAATCTTGCACCATCTACTAGAGGAGACAAAATAGTTACCTTAAATGAAGAGGTAGAGTTGTGCATTCCTAAATTAGACAACCCTAAATGTCCCGAAAAATGAATAGTTAGCTAACTCAGAACATAAAGAACCAGAAGGTTGCTTATCATCCTCCCTCAACCTCAACTAAATCCCATTGCTTTTACCATTGTGGTTGGAGGCGGCTTTGAAAGATATGTTCCAACGATTAGCACAGTGGAACTTGCAATCAAACCTATAAATGTCGGTTCAAGGATGAACTCCCATACCGTAAAATGTAGAGCTGGCAAGACAAGGAATGTCCAAAGGCCCCCCATAATGGCGCCAGTTATGACACTTGCGATTGCAGCGGGCGCTGTTGCTCGTTTCCAATAGAATGCAGCTATGATCGCTGGCACCGCAGCGGGAATATAAATTCGGAAACATAACTCGATTAACCCAATTATGCTGGGTATCGCTAAAGCAAGGATTAGTGCAACTGCTCCCACTACCAAAGTTAAAATGCGCAAAATCTTCGTGTTAACTTCTTTTTTCACAAAGCTTCGAGCTATCAACGTAGCGCCAACCATCTGGTCCAAGTCTACAAGACTTGATGCACCAGCCAGCAACGCGCCGGCGGCTAGTCCCAGAAGACCTGGTGGCAAGAACAGTACAAAGAGTGGCATTACCAATTCGCCACTTTCAAGGGTTCCATATGGAAAAACTGCCATCCCCGCGACTCCTATTAATGCTGAAACTATTCCTACAATGATCACTATGATGCCTGCAATGAAAATGGATATCTTCGCTACCAGTGGGCTCTTAGCTGCATTAATCGCTTGGTAGGCATCAGCTGTTGCAGGCATAGACAATGCCATGACGAAGAAGAAAGCAAATATTAGGAGTGGAGCCAATGGCATGGCTATGATGTCTAGTGCATCTGCTGGAACACGTACCGTTAGGCCTTCCCAGCCTCCTACATTAGTTAGAGCTGTCAGAGCGACTATCGTGAGGCCTACCAGAAATATCAGTAGTTGAAAAGTGGTGGTGTATGATGTTCCTCTCCATCCGCCAACGGCCACTTTGACGATAAACACTACACCTATGATCATAATTGAGGTAAGCAGGGGCAGACCTGTTAGCACGGTTATAACCAGTCCGGCACCAACATACCCTGTGGAAAGTAGCGTAATGTAGGCGATCAGCGTGATAACTGCCATGATATGACTGCTTGCTATGCCGTATCTAAGCTCGAATACATCTACAACTTGGAACTTCGCTAGTTGCCTCAATCGGGTAGTTATAGTGAAGGCCAAGATGAAGAAGCCGATGCCAAGCATTATGAAGAACCATGATCCAACCATGCCGAACTCGTATCCAAGTGCTGTAACTCCGAGAGCTGCCGCAGTAGCTAATCCCGCTGACACACAAATGGTTTGAAAATAGCCAACCTTGCGTTCCGCTACGAGATATTGGTCATAGGTTCTCGAGCGACTCCATCCTAGTACGCCAAGAGTGAACATTACTCCTATGATTGCGATAAAAATTGCCCAATCGATGAGTGCAATTGTCATGGTATCTTACATGGTTGGATTGTCCAACCATATAAAATTTATCGCCTTGAACCTTTTACGGAAAAGTTTGTGGTGGACCAGCCAGGATTCAGAGCGTTTTTACTGTTTAAATTGGTTCCAAACAGCTGCTCCGCATTATCCCCTTAAGGCAGATGAATATTCTTAGACTGTAAATCTAACTCAAAAATTTTAGAAATATTTATAAATAAGGAAATCACGCAAACAGAATAGAGATGGGACGAGGCTTATCTTCGATTCCTGAACTAGTTATGAGAAGCTTGATGCCGATGAGTCGACAGCAAGAGGAAGGTGTTCAGAGAATGGCTAGGGCGGAATCTCCAAGAGAAGCCAGAAAATGCCCCGAATGTGACAGCGAGGTCATTGTACGGGCTGCCGGTGAGCTGTGTGAAACTGTATGCGGCCAATGTGGACTGGTTTTAGAAGAGCAATCCTTGGATACCCGACCTGAATGGAAAGCTTACACATCTGAAGAGAAAGATTCAAGAAGCAGAATAGGAACACCCACATCTATCCTGCTGGCTGATAAAGGCCTCCCAACGGTTGTTCCCAAGGACTCAAAAGACTCCTTTGGTCATAGCCTATCTTCCGAAGCCCGCATAAAGATGTGGCGCATGCGAAGATTGCAGAGCCAGGCTCACCACGTTACTTCCAAAGAAAGGAACCTGGTTCAAGCGATGTCTGAACTGGACAGAATCGCAGACAAACTTCATATTCCTCGAGAAATTCAAGAAGAAGCAGCTCGCATCTACAGAGAGGTCCTCCACAGAGACATGGTACGTGGTCGTTCTACCGTAGCGATGGTTGCTGCCTCCCTCTATGCCGCATGCAGAGTATCCAATAGACCGCGAACACTTCACGAAATAGCCTCAGTAAGCTATCTTAAACGAAAGAGGATAGCACAATGCTACCGTTTGCTGCTATTTGAATTGCCCTTAAAGGCGTCGCTTCCAAACCCACGGACATATGTGTCAAAAACTGCGTCAAAATTCAACCTCCCCGAGAAAATTGTGGGTACCGCAGTGCAGTTGCTGGATAAGGTAGATAAAAAAGCGATTACAGGTAGAAATCCAAGCGGCTTGGCTGCCGCAGCTCTCTATATTGCGTGTACACTAGCTGGCATTAAAATAAGCCAGAAACGTTTTGCTTACTCTGCAGGTGTTACTGAGGTAACCGTGAGGAACACATATAACGTACTGAAAGGCACTCTACAAATCTCAAAAAAACAGATAAACTGGTCAAATGAAATATTTCTCCCCAAAACACAAATTACTGCGTAAAGGGGGGAATTGTAAAAAGTTAAAATTTAACTCCCCAACCAAAAAAAATAAGATGGATACAGAAGAAGTTGAAGTGAGGAGTTATTATGAGTGTCACAGAAGATATTATGACAAAAAAAGTTGCCACAGTTAAGCCTAGTTCCAATATTCTGGAGGCTCAGCAACTTATGGCGGAACATCGTATCTACCGGGTTGTTGTTATTGATTCGCAAAATAAACCTGTTGGCATTATCACGCAGAAGGACATTGTAAACTTCTTGGTCACTGACACGTCTAGAAGAAGTGTTGAAAATGTAAAAGCAGAAGAAGTCATGAGTAAAGGCCTCGTCACTGTTAAGCCTATTGCACCTATACCCTATGCTGCAGGACACATGACTAGAAAGAAGATAAGTTCGCTGATTGTTGCGGATAGTGACAACAAATTGAAGGGAATAGTGACAAAGACCGATGTAGTTATGTATCTTGCTATCAAAGGAGCGGGACTTCACAAAGTACGTGAATTTATGACCAAAAAACCAATAACGGTGAAGCCAACCGACTCCATATTTACAACAGTCTATCTAATGGCCAAACATAAAATTTCGCGAGTTGTGGTTACCGATAACCAAAATAAACCAATTGGGATAGTGGCATTGTCTGATACCTCTACCATTCCAGGCTTATTTAAGCCTCCAAAGACGGCGAAGGACAAACCAATTTTTGTGAAAGGTATCATAACTCCACCATATGGTACGCATCTTCTCTTGGCAAGAGACATCATGACAGCAAATCCAATAGCAGTAACTGAAGATTCAGATCTTGCTGGTGTTGCTAAGCTAATGACGAGACATGGTTTTAGCGGTCTACCCGTAGTCGACAAGTATACAAGGAAACTTTTAGGAATAGTAACCAAATCTGACCTAACTCGAGCTGTAGCCTCTTGGAGAAAATAAATGTTCGACTTATGTGAGACTTAAATCATGTACTCAAATATCCTAGTTTGTATTGACGGCTCTAAATATTCTGAGAAGGCATTAGATCACGCTATTGAAATTGTGAAAAAGTTTTACTCCAAAATCACTTTAATGCACGTTTTTCAACCACCACACACGTTTGTACAAGTGCCAAAATATAATGAACGTATATTGAAGCTGGGAAAAGATCGAATTAAGAAGGCGGGTTTACAGGTTACGGGTATGCCTGAGATTGGGCATCCAGCTGAAATAATATGTG